>NZ_JBEZJL010000054.1:0-72945 GCF_040651755.1 Actinomadura sp. NPDC048394
TCGCGACCGACAGCTCGGAGGCGAGCGGGCCGAAGAACGCGTGGATGAGGCCGTCGTAGCGGACGAGTTCGGTCTCCACTCCGGCGTCCTTCAACTGGACGGCGCGTTCCGCCGTCCGGCCCGGCACGGGCGCTACGCGGTCGCGATCTTCTCCTGGAAGGCGCGGAGGGCGGCGGCGCCGACGGCCTTGTCCTGGTCGCCGTTGCCGCCGCTGACGCCGACCGCGCCGACGACCTCGCCCTCGTGCACGATCGGGAAGCCGCCGACGAAGATCGCGAACTTGCCGGGCAGCATCTGGTTGATGCCGAACGCCTCGTTGCCGGGCAGCGCGGGCCCGTTCGGCGGCTCGTTGAACTTGTGGGTGTCGCGCTGGTGGCCGGCCGCGGTGAACGCCTTCGCGATCGCGATCTCCACGCCGGTGAGGCGGGCGCCGGTCATCCGGTGCAGCGCGATCGGGTGCGCGCCGTCGTCGGCGATGCAGATCGTCTGCTTCACCCCGATGCGTCGTGCCTCCTCCTCGGCGGCGGTCAGCATGACCAGGGCGTCTTCCAGGGTGAGCCGGTGAACGGTGTGCACGGGACCTCCGGTCGTCTCGAGCGGAAACGCCGTCCCGGAACGCCCCCGCCGCCGTTTCGATGGCGATTTGCGAGGGGTATTGCCGGAATCGGAATTGTCACGCAGGATGTGGCTGACGGTTGAAGCGCCGGCTCTCACCGTCCGCCACGCGTTGCCTTGATGTCCCGTCAGTCTCGGAGGACCGCCGCCACCGGGGCTATGTACACTCTGCCGAACGATCCGGACGGGATGTGGGCACATGGCACAACCATCGGTATCCGCGACGACCCCCGCACCGGCCGCCTCCGGGCCCGCGCCCGCACCGGCGCCCGCGCCCGCACCGGCCGGGGACCAGGTGCCGGTCCGGACCCTGCTCGCCGAGCCGCTGCTGCGCGGCACCCTGGTCGCCGGGGCGTCCGGGCTCGACCGCGGCGTCGGCTGGTGCCTGCCGCTGTCGGAGACCCGCACCGACCCGGGCACCGGCCCCGACCTCGCCGGCGTCGCCGTCCACCTGCCGGTGACCGCGCTGGCCCCGCCCGACGAGGCGGCGGCGCTGGTCGCCGGCCTCGTCCGCCGGGGCGCCGCCGCGCTGCTGGCCTGGCGCCCGCGCGGCGCCGCCGCCGACCCCGCCGACGCCGACCTCGCCGGCGCGGGCCTCGCCGCCGCCGTCCGGGCCGCCGACGCGGCGGGCGTCCCGCTGCTGGAGCTGCCCGCCGAGGCCGACTACCGGGCGGTGAGCCGGCTCGTCGGGCAGAAGGCGCTCGCGCAGGCCGCGCACATCCTGGAGTACGGGACGCGGGTGCACCGCACGCTCGCCGAGGTCCTCGCGCACGGCCCGGGCATCCCGGCGATGGCGCACGCGATCGTCGGGCTGTCGCGCTGCTCGGTGCTGATCTGCGACGCGGAGGGCGAGCGGCTGGCCTGGGCGGAGACGCCCGACGGCCCCGCCCCCGACCCCGACGCCGTGCAGGCCGCGCTCCCGGCGCCCGCCCCGCGCGCTCCGGACGCCGTCCTGGACGGCCACGCGCACGCCGCCGAGACGGAGCTGGCCGTCGCGCCCGGCGTGACGCTGAACGCGCTGATCACGCCCGTCGTGGTCGGCGGCGAGCCGTTCGGGCGGCTGGTGATGGTCGAGCGGACGTGCCCGCCGGACCCGCACGACCTCGCGCAGCACCGCGTCGTCGCCGAGCACGGCGCGACGCTGATCGGGTCGGAGATGCTGCGGCAGCGGTCGGTGCGCGCCGCGGAGGAGCGGGCCCGCGGCGACTTCGTCGAGGCCCTCGTCCACGGCCGGTTCGCCGACCCCCACGAGCTGGGCGCGCGCGCTCGGCACCACGACTTCGACGTGGACGGCCACTACGCGGTGCACGTGGTGTCGGCGGCGGCGCTACTGCCGGTCGGCCGCGACTACCTGCGCCGGACGGTCACCGCCACCCGCACCGCGCAGACGCTGGAGCCCGCGGGCTGCACGCTGACGGCCGCGATCGGCTCCACGATCGTGGTGATCCGGCAGGTGACGGCCGGGCCGGACCCGCTCAAGCAGCGGGCGGAGGCGGCCCGGTTCGCCGAGCGGCTGCACCGGGCGCTGCGCCCGCAGCTCGGCGACGACCTGCGGGTGACGCACGGCCGTCCGGGCGGCGGCGCCGCGGGCGTCGCGGCCGGGTACCACGAGGCGCGGCTCGCGATGGGCCTCGCCTGGCACACGTCGGCGGCGCCCGTCTGCGGCTACGACGACCTGCGGGTGTTCGCCGCGCTGAAGGACGTCGCGGGCAGCGCGGAGGCGAAGTCGTTCGCGCAGGAGACGCTCGCGCCGCTGCGCCGCGCGAACGGCGGCGACCTGGAGCAGATCGTCCTCGCGTACATCAGGACGTCCGGGAACCTGAACGCGGCGGCCCGCGAGCTGGGCATGCACCGCAACACGATGCTCTACAAGCTGGACCGGGCGTCGCGGGCGCTGCGGATGGACATCCGGTCGGCGGACGCGCAGTTCATGTTCTGGCTGGCGCTGCACATCGACACGCTGACGACGGTCACCGGCACCCTCGCCGACGAGATGGCCCCGCCCGCCGCCGCGCCCCGCTAACGGAGCGGGTCGCCCGCTAACGGAGCGGGTCGGGGCCCGCGAAGGACGCCAGGAGGCCCAGGGCGGCCGTCGCGGCGCAGGCGGTGAAGATCAGGCCGAACGCGGGAGCGTGGTCGAGGACGGCGCCGACCCACGCGGCGCCGACCGCGGACCCGCCGAAGCGCAGCAGGTTGAACAGGCCGAGGCCGGCGCCGATCCGGCCCGCGTCCGAGCGGGTCGCGCCGGTCGCGGCCGGGGTCTGGACGAACGCGACGCCCGCCCCGGTGAGCGCCAGCGCGGCGAGCAGCAGCGGGATCGTCCCGGACCAGGCGAGGACGGCGGCGACGAGCGCCTGCCCCGCGATGAGGACGGCGAGGCCGCCGCGCAGGACCATCCGGGCGCCGAGCCGCTCCATGAGCACGCCGGTGACGGGCCCGAGCAGCGACATCACCAGCGGCAGGCTCAGCAGGTAGGCGCCCGCGACGAGGGTCGCGGTGTGCCGCTGCGTGGTCAGGTACACGGGGACGGCGAGCAGCGTCGCGCCGAGGCAGAACATCTGCGCGAGGACGCTGAGGCACGACCGCAGGTAGCGGGTCTCGATCAGCAGGCGCGGCGGCAGGAACGCGTCGGGCCGCCCGCGCGAGGTCGCGACGTACCCGATCGCGGCGAGCAGCCCGGCGAGGGCGCCGCACCACACGACGGGCGAGGCGGCGCCGAGGCTCGCGGCGGCGGACGTGGCGCCGAGCCCGAACGCGGCGGCGAGGGTGAGCAGCGCGGCGCCGCGCCAGTCGAGCGGGACGGCCCGCGCCCGCCCCGGCGGGACGAGCCGGACCGCGAGGACGGCGGCGGCCAGGCACACCGGCACGACCGGCCAGAACACCGCGTGCCAGCCGAACCAGGTGGCGAGGCCGCCGCCGAGCGTGGGCCCGGCGGCCTGCCCGACGCCGTTGGCGGCGGCCCACAGGCCGAGCGCCCGGCCGCGCCGGTCGCCGTCGAACCGCGCGGCGATGAGCGCCATGACGGCGGGCAGCATCGCGGCGGTCGCGACGCCCTGCACGGCGCGCATCGCGACCAGGAGCGGCAGCGTCCCGGCGATCCCGGCGCCCGCCGACGCGACCGCCAGCACGACCATGGCCGCGACGAACACCCGGCGCGGGCCGATCCGGTCGCCGAGCCACCCCGACACGGGCAGCAGCACCGCGAACGTCAGCGTGAACGCGACGACGACCAGGGTCCCGGCGGAGATCGGCGCGTCCAGGTCCCGCAGGATCATGGTCAGCGGGACGTTGACGATCGTGTTGGCGACCGTGCCGGTGAACGTGCCGAGCAGCAGCGGGACGAGCGCCGCCCACGACCCGCGCCCCGCCTCACCGTGCCCCCGGGCGCCGCGGCCCCGGTCGAGCGTGGTCATCCGCGGGCGAGCTTGCGGCGGCGCGGGCCGCCGTCCGCGGCGTCCTCCGGCGGGACGTGCACGAGGATCCGCCCGTCCTCCTCCTTCACCGGGTACACGCGGATCGCCTTGGTCGCGGGAGGCGTGATCGGCTCGCCGGTGGCGAAGTCGAACACGCTGCCGTGGCAGGAGCACAGCAGGCCGTCCTCGGTGGCGCGGCCGGACGACAGCAGGCAGTCCAGGTGGGTGCAGTAGTTGGACATGGCGTGCACCTCGCCGTCCCAGCGGGCGACGGCCACCTCGGCCTCGCCCACGAAGAAGCGGCGGACGACGCCCTCGGGCACCTGGCCCGAGCGGGCCACGGGCTGGTATTCCATCGGTCGCTCCTGTGATCTCGGTGACGGCTAGAGCGCGTCGAACAGTTCGGTGAGGTCGGCGTCCTCGTCGCGCAGGACGTCCGGGTCGGGCGCGGCGCCGGCGCCGATGAGCTGCCGCGCCACGGCGAGGTCGCCGCCGCGGTCGACGGTGAACGCGCCGCGCAGCACCCCGCCGGTGAGGTAGAAGGCGACGAAGTCGAAGTCCTCGACCCGGCCGCGGACGACGATCCGGTCGGCGCCGTCGCAGTGCCCGGCGTGCTGGAGGTTGCGGCCGAACTGGTCGGACCAGAACCACGGCGGCGCGGTGTGCGCGGACCTGCCGCCGAGGATGTTCTTCGCGGCGGCCATCCCCTGCGCGTTGGCGTTGTCGAAGTGCTCGGCGCGGACGCGGCGCCCCAGCTCGGGCCGCCACTGCAGGGCGACGTCGCCCGCCGCGTAGACGCCGTCGACGGACGTCCGGCAGTACTCGTCGACGGGGATCCCGCCCGCGGTCTCGATCCCGGCGCCGGTGACGGCCTCGACGTTCGGGACCATGCCGGCGCCGACGACGACCACGTCCGCCTCCAGCGACGCGCCGCCGCTGGTCGTGACGACCGCGCCCGACGCGGTCTCGGCGTACCCCTCGACCTTCTCGCCGGTGCGCAGGTCGACGCCGCTGGTGCGCAGCAGCGCGGCCATGACGTCGCCCATCAGGTCGCCGAGGACGTGCCCGAGCGGCCGTGCCGCCTGCTCGACCAGCGTGACCTGCGCGCCGAGGCCGATCGCGGTGGACGCGACCTCGCAGCCGACGAACCCGGCGCCGATCACCACGACCCGCGCGCCCGGCCGTAGCTCGGCGCGCAGCCGGTCGGCGTCCTCGATGGTGCGCAGGTAGCGGACCCGGTCGCCGTCGATCCCCGGCAGGCGGCGCGGCCGCCCGCCGGTCGCGATCAGCAGCGCGTCGGCCCGCAGGGACGAGCCGTCCGCCAGCTCCAGGCTCCGCTCGCCGGGCCGGATCGCGGTCGCCGCGGCGCCGAGCCGCAGCTCTACGCCGTTGCACTCGCACCAGTCGGGGGTGAGCAGGTACAGCTCGTCGCGGTCGTCCTCGCCCGCCAGGTACTCCTTCGACAGCGGCGGGCGCTGGTACGGGACGTGCGGCTCGGCGCCGACCAGGGTCACGCGGCCCTCGAAGCCGCGGCGGCGCAGCGTGCGGGCGGCGACGGCGGCAGTCTGCCCCGCCCCGGCCACCACGACCGACTCGATCATTGTGCGCCCTCCTTCACGGGCTCCTCTTCCAGGACGCGCGGACGCGGGTCCACGTACACGGCGTCGCCGGCGATCCGCACGGCGTGGCTCGGCTGGCACTCGTCCCGGTCCTCGACGCGTCCGGTCGCCGGGTCGATCAGCCACTGGTGGCCGGGGCAGATCACCCGCCCGTTCAGCACCGTCCCCTTCGACAGGGACCGCTGCTTGTGGACGCACACGTCGTCCAGCGCGTAGACGTCGTCGCCGACCAGGAACAGCGCGATAGCCCGCCCGGCCACGGTCACGCCGAGCCGCTTCCGCTTGCGCAGCTGCGCCAGCGACGCCGCCTCCACCCACTCCTCCTCGGGCTGCTCGTCCACGTGCTCCTCCTCGCATGTGGTGCGGCGGCGGGGCCGCCGGGCCCCGCCGCCGGGTCGGGATCGGATCAGGCGCTGACGAGGTCGGGCTTGACGTAGGTGTCGTAGAGGCCCTGCGTGTAGGAGAAGCGCATCTCCGCGCCCCACCGGCACAGCTTCAGGCAGCGCTGCTGCAGCGCGGGCGTGTCGGCGTGGTCCAGGACGATCTGGTAGCCGCGCTCGCCGTGCACCACGTCGGACGTGATGTGCAGGTCGAAGAACTCGATCTCGTCCTCGGTGAACCCGTACACCTCGCGCAGCGGCACGATCTGCTTCTTGTAGATGCTCGGCACCTGCGACTCCAGGCCGACGACGAGGGCGGCGGTGGCGACCACGAAGTGCTCGCGCATCGCGACCGCGTAGCACCAGGCCTGCAGGCCGCGGGTGATGGCGTTCATGTTGTCGGGGTCCTCGACCCGCTCCCGGGTGGTGCCGCACGCCTCGGCGAACCGGATCAGCAGGTCGGTGTGGCGGATGTCGGCGAGCTCCTCCTCGTACATGTTCTGCAGGGTGAAGTCCTTGGCGCCGGTGAACTCGTCGGGCGTGTTGCCGTAGACGTAGCCGAGGTAGTCGGCGAACGGCCCGACGTAGTGGTAGTGGTTCTCCGCCCAGCGGGCGAAGTGCTCCCGCTTCAGCTCACCGTTGGCCCACGCCTGGCTGAACGAGGCGTTCTTCGCCTCGCGTCCCTTGATGGCGTTCTCCAGCTCGGCGCGGAACTCTTCCTTGGACAGCAGCTCTGCCATTTCCTTGCTCCCTTCCGGTGGTGCGGCGACTCGTTATTCGGGGGCCTTTTTCAGGGGGTGATGTAGACGCTCTTCTCGCGCAGGTAGAAGAGCATCATCGAGGGGCCGGCCTGCTCCTTGTAGGTCTGCGTGCTGGAGTCCTTGAGGCCGCCGAACGGCACGGTCATCGCCATTCCGGACGTCGGCTGGTTCACCTTCACCAGGCCGGTCTCGGAGCGGCGCGCGAACTCCAGCGCCCGGTCGAGGTCGCGGGTGACGATCCCGGCGGACAGCCCGTAGTCGGTGCCGTTCGCCAACTCGACCGCCTCGTCCAGCCCGGACGCCCGCTGGAACCCCAGCACCGGACCGAAGATCTCCTCGCGGGTGATCCGCATGTCCGGGGTCAGGCCGGCGAAGACGGTCGGGGCGGCGAAGTAGCCGTCGCCGGGCAGGCGCCGCCCGCCGGTGACGAGCTTGGCGCCCTCCTCCTCGCCGATCCGGACGTAGTCGAGGAACTTCTCCATCTGGAAGTCGGCGGCCAAGGGGCCCATGTGGACGCCGTCGTCCAGGCCGTTCCCGACGGTGCGGGCCTCGGCGGCGCGCGCGACCCGGTCGAGCAGCTCGTCGTGGACGGCGCCGTGCGCGATGACCCGGCTGGTGCCGGTGCACGCCTGCCCGGACAGCCCGAACGCGCCCTTGACGATGATCTGCGCGGCGCGGTCCAGGTCGGCGTCGTCCATGACGACGACCGGGTTCTTGCCGCCCATCTCCAGCTGGACGCGCCGCGACGGGCCGACGGCCGCGTGGACGGCGCGTCCCGCGCGGGTGGAGCCGGTGAACGTCACCGCGCCGACCCGCTCGTCCGCCGCGACGGCGGCTCCGGCCTCCGCGCCGCCGTGCACCAGCGCGATCGCCTTCGCCGGGAGCCCGCCCGCGAGCAGCGCCTCGACGAGCCGCTGCGCCAGCAGCGGCGTCACGGGCGACGGCTTGAACACCACCGCGTTGCCCGCCGCCAGCGCCGGCCCGAGCTTGCGGGACGGGATGTTCAGCGGGAAGTTCCACGGCGTGATCGCTCCGACCACCCCGACCGGCTCGCGCCGCGTGTAGACGAGGCCGCCGTCGGCGGACGGGTAGCTCTCGCCGCCGATCCGGTGCGCCTCGGCGGCGTAGAAGCGCAGGTTGCGGGGCGTCCGGGAGATCTCCATCGCGGCCTCGGCGCGGGTCTTGCCCTCCTCGCGCACCAGCTCGCCGACGAGGTCGTCCGCCCGGTCCTCCAGCCAGCGCGCCGCCGCCTCGAGAACGTCGGCGCGTTTCTCCGCGGACGCCGCGCCCCATTCCGCGGCGCCTTCCACGGCACCGTCGACGGCCTTTTCCACGTCCGCCGCCGACGACTCGGGGAATTCCCCGACGACCTCGCCGAGATCGGCCGGGTCATGGCGCCGGAACGTCACGCCCGAGGATGCGGGAACCCATTCCCCGCCGATCAGGTTCAGGCCCTTGTGCACGGTCACTCGTCCTCCACGTTCGGTGCGGCGATCGCGGTCAGCTCGATTTCCACCGGGGCCCCGCCGGGCAGCGCCCGGACGCCGATCGCGCTGCGCGCGGGGCGGCCGAGCCCGAGGCCGTCCAGGACCTCGGAGGCCCCGTCGGCGACGGCGGACAGCTCGGTGAACCCGTCGGCGCAGGCCACGTACACGGTCATCCGGAGCCAGCGCCGGACCCGGCCGGCGTGCCCGGCGGCCAGGGCGGCGACGGCGTTGCGGGCGGCGAGCGCGGCGGCGGCCCGGGCCTCCGCGACGTCGAGGTCCCGGCCGACGAGCCCGGTCACGACCAGCCGGCCGTCCTCGCGCGGCGTCATCCCGGCACTGGCGAGCAGCACGTCGCCCGCGCGCAGCGGCTCGGCGACGGCGGTGACGTAGGCGCCCTGCGGACGCGGCGGCGCCTTCGGCTCAGACACCGAGGGCCACCCCGTCCTGGCGGGGGTCGGACGCGCCGAGCAGGGCGCCGCCGGCGACCGAGACGATCTGCGCGCTGCCGCCCGCGTCCCACGCGTCCTGGACGGCGACGTCATGCCCGGACGCGCGGAGCGCCTCGATGCGGGCGGCGCCGAGCCGGGACTCGACGCGCAGCTCCGGCGGGCCGCCGATGACGTCGGCGTCGCTGCCGGGGTGGACGGTGAAGCGGGGCGCGGCGACGGCCGTCGCGGGGTCGTGGCCGTGGTCGAGCAGGTGCGAGAGCAGCTGGGCGTTCCACTGGACCTGGCCGTCGCCGCCCGGGGTGTTGCCGACGTGCAGCAGGCTGCCCGCCGCGTCGGTGACGAGCCACGCGTTCAGCGTGTGCAGCGGGCGGCGGCGCGGCCGGACCTCGTTGGGGTGGCCGTCGATGAGGTAGGCGCCGCGCCCGAGCCGGTTGTTCAGCACGATCCCGGTGCCGGGGACGGTCATCCGGGCGCCGAAGGTGAAGGCGAGCGAGTGGATGAGGCTGACGGCGCGGCCCTCGGCGTCCACCGCGACCATCGACGTGGTGTCGCCGCCCGCCGGCACCGGCGAGGGCGCGGAGGCGGGGATCTCGCCGGCGTCGAGGCGGGCGCGGGCCTCGGCGATCGCGTCCGCGGCGAGCAGGCCGCGCCAGTGGTCGCTGTCGGCGCCGCATCCGGCGAACCGGTCGGCGAACGCGAGCCGGGCGGCGCACGCCATCCGGTGGACGGCCTCGGCCGACAGCCACGGCAGCCCGGCGAGGACGCCGTCGCAGAGCCCGGCCTGCTGCGCGACCATCCAGCCGGGCGTCGGCGGCGTCGTGAGGTGGACGGTCGTGCCCTGGTACGTGCAGGTCAGCGGCGTCTCGGCGGTGGAGCGCCCGCTCGCCATCCACTCGTAGCCGGAGAACGGGGCGCCGGCGGCGACGAGCGCGTCCACGCACCGCTCGGCGAGCCCGCCCGCGTACAGGTCGTTCGGATCGCCGGCGAGACGGCGCAGGGTCCCGGCGAGTTCGCGCTGGTAGAGCGGCTCACCGGCGGACGGGACGCGCCCGTCCGGCAGGAACGTCCCGGCGGTGCCGGCGTCGCGGGCGAGGGCGTCGCGGCGCTCGACGATGTCGGCGCGGGTCTTCAGCGTGCACGGCAGGCCGTTCTCCGCGGCGTCGATCGCGGGCGCCCACAGCTCGGGCAGGCCCCGGGACGCGGAGTCGGCGTGCAGGGCGGCGAGCGCGCCGACCGCGCCGGGCGCGGCGACGGCGAGCGCCCCCTCCAGCGGGACGGCGGTGAGGCCGCGGTCGCGGTAGAAGGCGGGCTCGCCGCCGTCCGGGCCGAAGCCGCTGCCGTTGAACGCGGCGACCGAGCCGTCCGGGCGGCGCAGCAGCGCGAACGCGTCGCCGCCGACGCCGCACTGGCCCGGCAGCGCGAGCCAGGACAGCGCGGCCATGGCGAGCGCCGCGTCCACCGCGTTCCCGCCCTCGGCGAGGACCCGCGCGCCGGCCAGGCTGACCGCCGGATGGCTGGAGGCGACCATGCCGCCGGACGCGACGGCGGGGCCGCGGCCGGGGTGCCCGAAGCCCGCCGGCGTTGCGTTCTGTGCTGACATGCCGCCCAGTTTCGGCGGGTCGCGAACCGCGCCGATACGGGCCGAATGCCGAAGATCGGCACCCTTCCTTGGGCACCCTGCACAGGCGGAACGGACCCTGCTGATCGCTTGCCAAGGAGTCCGACATCGTGCACAAAATGACTGCCTGTGCCGTGTGCACGTTCCTCATTGCTCACCGGGGAGGGATCGACCAGATTCTCTGCAACCGTTGCGCCGATCGCCTCGCAGATGGCGCCGACAGGGAGGTGGCGCGCCCGTGGGAGCCGCTCACTGGGTCTATCTGTCCGGAATAGTCCTCATCATCGCCGTCATGATCGCCCGGAAGAACGTCGTGATCCCCGCCATCGCGGCGACGTTCCTCACCGCCTGGACGTTCACCGGCAGCTTCGTCAAGGGACTGGAGTCCATCTTCAATGCCAGCCTGACCTCCGCCTCCGAGCTGTTCAACATCTTCCTCATCATCGCGCTCGTCACGGCGCTGCTCGGCGCGCTGCGCGCGCTCGGCGCCGACCGCCGCATGGTCGAGCCGTTCCGGCTGGTCATGCGCTCGGGGCACTCCGCGTTCTGGGTGCTGGCGTTCGTCACCTACGCGATCAGCCTGTTCTTCTGGCCGACGCCGGCGGTGCCGCTGATGGGCGCGATCCTGCTGCCCGCCGCGATCGCCGCCGGGCTGCCCCCGATCGCCGCCGCGCTCGCCATCGCCGTCGCGGGCCAGGGCATGGCGCTGTCCAGCGACTACGTCATCCAGGTCGCGCCAGGGCTGTCGGCCAAGGCCGCCAACGTCGGCACCGACGCCGTCGCCGACAAGGCGATGGTGCTGTCGCTGATCACCGGCGGCGTGGCCCTGTTCCTCGGCTACCTGATGACCCGCTCGCAGTACCGCGAGCCGGACGCGCTGCTCCTCGAACGCTGGGAGGCCGGCGAGACGGAGGCCGCCGCGCCCGCGACGCGCCGCTCGCTGATCCCCGGCCTGCCGCTGCGCCGCCGGATCCTGCAGCCCGCGCCCGCCGCCGCGACCACCGCCGAGGGCGAGACGTCCGTCGCCGTCCTCGACTCCGGCCCCGGCTCAGGGACCGGGACCGGCTCCGTGACCGTGCCCGCGCCGCGCAACGGCGGCGGCGCGTCCGGCGGGACGCGGACCGGCGGCGCCGGACGCTCCGGAGGCGAGCCGAGCGACGCGATGGCCGCCGCCGCGCTGAAGTCCCTCAACGGCGGCGACCAGCCCGGGGACGACTGCCCGAAGCGGTCCAAGGCGTTCGCGGCGATCATCCCGCTCGCGCTCGTCGGGCTCGTCGGCTACATGCTGCTGGGCAAGTTCACCGACGCGGTCCCCGAGGTCGTCGGCGGCGACGCCGCCGCCCTGGTCGGCGGCGTCACCGTCGCGCTGCTGCTCGCCGCCGCCGTCGCCCGCGACGCCGGCAACGCCCTGCAGGCCTGCGCCGACCACATCGTGGACGGCCTCGTCTTCGCGGTCCGCGCGATGGGGGTCGTCATCCCGATCGCCGGGTTCTTCTTCATCGGCAACGCCGACTTCGCCGGCAAGATCATGAGCCTCGGCGACGGCGCGAAGGCGCCCGGCTTCCTGTTCGAGTCCGTCACGCACCTCGAGGGCGCCATCCCCGACAGCCGCTACGTCGTGGGCTTCGGCGTCCTGATCATCGGCATGATCACCGGGCTGGACGGGTCGGGCTTCGCGGGGCTGCCGCTCACCGGCTCGCTCGCCGGCACGCTCGGCCCGACGTCCGGCGTCGACCCGTCGCTGCTCGCCGCGATCGGCCAGATGGGCTGCGTGTGGTCCGGCGGCGGCGTGCTCATCGCCTGGTCGTCGCTGCTGGCGGTCGCCGGGTTCGCCCGGGTCCCGGTCATGGACCTCGTCCGGCGCTCGTTCGTGCCGGTGGTGGCGGGCCTCGTGGTCGCCACCGTGGCCGGCCTGATCATCTACTGACGCCCCCGCGCGTCCGGGCGCGCCGCCGCAGGCCGGCGCGTCCGGACGCGCGGCGTCCCGTCCCCTCGTGTAAGGAGCAAGGTGACCACCTCGTCCGACCTGTCCACGGCCGCCGCGCCCGGCGCCCCCGGCGCGGCGGCCGCGGGCCGGCCCGCCCTCTCCCCCGCCCGGCTGCGCGCCGTGCTGCTGGTGCTGCTGACGTTCGGCGCCGGCGCGACCGACATCGTCGGCTTCCTCGGCATGGAGAAGGTCTTCACCGCCAACATGACCGGCAACATCGTGCTGTTCGGCCTCGCGGCGGGCGAGGCGCACGGCGTCGACCTGGCCCGCTGCGGGATCGCCACGCTGGCGTTCGCGCTCGGCCTGTACGCCGGGTTCCGCGTCGCCGGACGCACCGACCCCGAGCACGTGTGGCCCGCCCGCGTCACCGCCGTCCTGTGCGTCGTCCTCGCCCTGCAGACGGTGTTCCTCGCCGGATGGGCGCTCGCCGGCGCGGAGCCGCACGGCGCCGGGCTGCTCGCGCTGATCGCGCTGTCGTCCACCGCGATGGGCGCGCAGACGGCGGCCGCGCGCAGCATGGCCGCCGACGGCGTCACCACCACGTTCGTCACCGGCACGCTCACCTCGATCATGGGCGGCCTCACCGTCGGCCAGACCGCCGCGGCCGGGCTGCGGACCTCGGTGATCGTCGCGCTCGCCGCGGGCGCCGCCGTCGCGGGCGCGCTGATGGCCCACGCCCCCGTCGCCGCGGCCGCGCTCAGCCCCGCCGTCCTCCTGATCGTCGTGCTGGCGGCCCGCCGCCTCCACCCCGGCCGCGCGTCCTGACGCACCCGCGCCCCGCCGGCCCGCGCGTCCGGACGGGCCCGCGGGTCAGGCGCGGCCGTCCCAGCGGGCGCGGGCCATGTCGACGCGGCGGCCGTCCGGGCGCAGCGGGGTGCCCTCGGCGCGGTAGTGCTCGTGCGCCTCGACCTCGTTGCAGGCCGGCGGGCGGCCGTCCGCGCGGATCACCCGCCACCACGGCACCCCGCCGCCGAACAGCGACATCACCCGTCCGACCTGCCGCGGCCCGCCCCGCCCCACCATCTCGGCGATGTCCCCGTACGCGAGGACGCGGCCCGGCGGGATGCGGTCCACCGTGTCCAGGACCGTCTCGGCGTACTCGTCAGGTTCCGACCACATGCGACGATTCTCCAGGCCTCGTCCCGCCACCGCCACCCGGTCGCCACCAGCCCCGCCAGGCACAGCGCGCAGAGGCCGACGCAGGTCACCACGAGCGCCCCGGACCGGTGGACGACCTGGACGGGCCGGACGTCCCCCGCCGCGAACCGGCGGCCGGCGGGCAGCCCCGCGCCGCCCGTCCGGGCGCCCGCGAGCGCGTCCGACGCGGTCAGCGCGCCGAGCGCGTCGACCCGCCCGAAACCGACGCCGAGGTCGTAGCCGCCGGCCGGATGGTGCCGGGCGCTCGCCACCACCGCCTGCGCGACCAGCGCCGGGGCGAGCCCCGGATGCCGCGACCTGACCAGCGCCGCGACGCCCGACACGAACGCGGTCGCGGGGCTCGTGCCGTCGCCGATCCAGTACCGGTCGCCGGGCCCCGCGCCGATGATCTGCACGCCGGGCGCCGACACGACGACGGCCGAGTTGCGGTTGGAGAAGTTCGCGTGCCGGCCCTGCTCGTCCACGGCCGCGACGGAGATGACGCCCGGGAACGACGCCGGATAGGAGTACCGGGTGTGGCCGCCGCGCTTGGCCGTCCGGTCGGCGCCGCCGTTGCCGGCCGCCGCGACCACCACGACGTTCCGGCCGATCGCGTAGGCGACGGCGGCGCGCTCACGCTCGGTCGGGTACGAGCGGCCGAGCGACAGGTTGATCACGTCGGCGCCGTGGTCGACGGCGTACCGGATGCCGTCCGCGATCGTGCCCGCGTAGCGGCGGTTCCCGGTGAACGCCGCGAAGCCCGGCTCGTCCCGTTCCAGGATCACCCGCAGGGACAGCAGCCGGGCCTGCGGCGCCACCCCGACCACGCCGAGGGAGCCGTCCGGGCCGTGCCCGTGACCGGCGATGATGGACGCCATGTTGGTCCCGTGCAGCCGCTTCGGCGGGACGCCGGCCGGCGACGCGCCCTCGGTGTAGTCGGGGCCCGTCGTCACCGAGCCGGCGAGGTCGGCCTGCCGCGGGTCCACGCCCGAGTCCAGGACCGCGACGGTGACGCCCGCGCCGCGCGCCAGCGTCCACGCCTCCGGCACGTCCAGGGACTCCAGCACCCGCGTCACCGCGTCCCGCACCTGGTCGGCGCGCGCGGTGCCCGGGACCAGCGGCGGGACGGCCAGCGCCGCCGCGACGAGCACCGCGCCCAGCCTCCTCGACACGACCGGCCTCCTCGACACGACCGGCCTCCCCGGCATGACGGGCCGCCTCAGCACGACCACTCCCGCGTGCCGCAGCGGATCCGGGCGGGCGCGGTCAGCGGGTGCAGCACCCCGTCGACGAGCTGCGGCGCGAGTTCGGCGAGGTCGGGCAGCTGCCGGGCGGCGCGCAGCGTCGGCCGCCCGTCGGCGTACCCGACGGTGGCGGCGACGACGTACGGGCCGCGCTGCGCGGCGGCGGCCGCCTGCCGGGCCCCGTCGGCGAACCGCGCCGCGACCGTCCCGGGGAACGGCAGCGCCCGCAGGCCCGGCGACGGCGCGCTCGCCGGGAACCACGCGACGGCGCCGCGCGCGGACGCGCCGTCCGGGAACGCGGCGACCCCGACCGTCACCGCGAGGCCCTGCGCCTGGTCGAGGTAGGTGGCGCGGACCACCGCCAGGCATCCGCGCGCGGTCAGCGACCCGGACAGCGGCGGGTCGACGGCGGTGTCGCAGCGGGTGTCGGTGCCGATCCCGACGCGCCGCGCCGTCTCCGCGGAGCCCTCGTCGAGGGTGTAGCGGAGCCCGGCCGGGAAGATCCGCCCGGCGGGCCAGGCGCGGTACCGGCGCCCGATCTCGGCGGCGACGGCGGCGGACCGCTCGGCGGCCGTCGGGCCGCGCGTCACCTCGCCGGCCAGCCGGATGCCCGCGACGGCGAGCACGGCCGCGCATCCCGCCGCTATCAGCAGCGGCGCCGCAGCGCGGGGCGGGCGCGGGTGCGGCGGCGCGGCGGGAGCCGCGTCCGGTCCGATGTCCGGGGCTGGGATCTCCGCGCGCGCCACGTGCGGAGCGTAACCGACCGGCCCCCGGCACCGCCCGGTGACCGGCCGGTCAGACGATCATTCGCCGGACGGTTCCTCCGGCGCCCCGAACGACGGCCGCGCGGCCGGGTCCGGCGGCGCGAACGCGGGCGGCCCGCCGTCCGCCGCGTCCCCCGGCGGAGCGGGCGCGGGCGGCGCGGGCGGTGCGGCGGCAGGGGGCGCGGACGCGGGCGCTGCGGACGGCGAAGGCGCGCCGAAGCCCGAGCCGGGGCCTGTCACGGGCGCCCCGTACGCCGGGCCGCCTCCCTGCGCGCCGCCGTACCGGGACGGGGCGTACGACGGCCCGGGTCGCGCCCCGAACCCGCCGCCCGGCGAACCACCAGGACCGCCGGGGCCGCCCGGACCGCCCGGACCGCCGGGACCGGGCGCGGCGCCGGCGGGCAGGACGCGCGGATGCCGGCGGTGGAACGCCGCCGCGACGAGGAAGGCGCCGATGACGCCCCCGACGCCGATCACGACGACGGCGATGACCGCGGGCGTCACCCAGGCGGGCCGGTCGATGATCGTGACGTCGCCCGGGTCGCGGTCGGCGAAGCGCTTCCCGCCGGGCTTGCCGGCCGACGCGGTGGACGCGCCCTTGGCGAGCGTGTCGGCGGCGGTGAGGGCGCGCTGGGCGTTGACCTCGCCGAACCCGACGTCGGGGCCGTAGCCGCTCTTCGGCCCGTAGCGGGTGCTCTCGATGAGGGCCTGGGAGACCAGCGCGGGCGCCATCTTCGGGTGCCGCGCGCGGATCAGCGCGGCGATCCCGGAGACCAGGGCGCTGGCGTCGCTCGTGCCGTCGGAGACGTAGTAGTCGCTGCCGGGCCCGGCGACGGGCAGGCCGGCGCCGGGCGCGGACACCACGACCGACAGGTTGCGGTTGGAGAAGGGCGCGCGCTCGTGCGACGGCTGCGTCGCGGCGACCGCGATGACGCCCGGGTAGGACGCGGGGTAGGAGTACGGGGAGAAGCCGTCGCCGTCCACGAGGCCGGGCTCGTCGCCGTTGTTGCCGACCGCGGACACCACGACGACGCCCTTGCCGATGGCGTAGCCGATGGCGTCGCGCTCGGCGGGGATCTCGGTGTCCCGGCCGGGGAGGCTGATCTTGCCGAGCGACAGGTTGATGACGTCGGCGCCGTGGTCGGCGGCGTACCGGATGCCCTTCGCGACGGCGTCCTCGGCCTCCCGCGAGCTCCGGTAGCGGGCGTAGCTCGGGTCCTCCTTCTCGCCGATGACGCGGATGGCGAGGACCCGCGCCTCCGGGGCCATGCCGATGATGCCGTCGCGGCCGCCCGGCCCGTGGCCGTGCCCGGCGATCAGCGACGCCATGTTGGTGCCGTGCAGATGGGCCGGCTTGGAGTTGCCGTCGATCTCGGCGAGCATGTTCGGGCCGACGGTGACGGACCCGGCGATGTCCTTCTGCTTCGGGTCGACGCCGGAGTCGACGAGGGCGACGGTGACGTTCCGGCCCTTGGTGATCTTCCAGGCGGCGTCCATGCTCAGCTCGTCGAGGACGCCGCGCTGCCGGTCCCGGACGATGTCGGCGCGCGCGGGCGACGGGACGAGCGGCACGCACGCGCCGGCGAGCGCCACCGCGAGCAGTGCGCGCGCCGCGCTCGGCATGCGCGCCGCGGTCGGCGTGCGCCGCCCGCCTGGGGTCTCGGCGCGGCGCGTCCGCGCCCGCGTCAGCATTTCCACCCGCGCGCGTGGCAGTCGGGCACGGCCTTGGCGGAGAGGGTCCGGGCGATCGTGGAGCCGAGCTGCGGCGCGATCGAGAACGGGTCGCCGGGCCGCTCCTTGCGGACGGCCGAGGCCGGGCGGCCGTCCGCCTCGCCGGAGGTGGTCAGCACGACGTAGGGGCCGCCGCGGTCGGACGTGCGGTCCTGGCGGGCGGCGTCGGTGAACCGGGCGGACGCGGTGCCGGGGAACGGGGCGGCGCGCAGCGCGGGGGTGACCCCGCCGCCGCCCGGGCCCTGCGAGCCGGGGATCGCCTTGTAGGCGCGGTCGGCGGCCCACGGGTCGGCGAACGCGACGACGCCGACGGTGACGACGATGCCCTGGAGCCGGTCGGTGTAGGTGGCGCGCAGGACGGCCTTGCAGCCCTGCTGGAGGAGCGGCTCCGCGAGCTCCTGGTCGACGCCGGTGGCGCAGTTGGTGTCGGGGACGATGCCGGTCCGGGACGCGTACTCGCCGCGCCCGTCCCCGGGGCTGTAGGTGATCTTGCTGGGGAAGATGCGTTCGGCGGGCCAGGCCCGCCACCGCTGCGCGACCTCGGCCTTGGCGGCCCACTCGACCTCGGCGTTGGTGGGGTCGCGGTGCAGCTCGGCCCAGACGCCGCCGATCGCGATCGTGCCGGTGACGAGGTAGACGCAGCCGACGACGATCGCGGCGATCATCCACTGGCGGGCGCGCAGCCCGAGGACGGTGAGCGAGGGCTCCTGCGGCGCGCCGGGCCCGCCCGCACCGGATCCGCCCGCGCCCGGCCCGCCCGCACCGGGCGTCCCCCAGCCGGGCGTCCCCCAGCCAGGCGCGCCCGGCATGCCGGGACCCCGCATACCGGGGCCGGGCATGCCGGATCCCGGGGGCGTCATGGGCCCGGGCGGTCCCGCGGGCGCGCCGGGGCCCGGGCCTGGCGGACCGCCGGGGGGCGCGCCCGGCCGCGCGCCGGAGGGAGCCGGGGGTCCGGGCCGCATGTGCGGGCCCGGCTGGGGCGGCTGCTGGGGGGAGGGGGGCAGGAATGCCACAACAGCCAAGATTAACTCTGGTTCATGACATTCCGCCCTTCCAACGGGGTGAGGGGACCCGTCCTAACCCGGACGCCCCGCCCGGACGAGCGAAGGGGCCCCTCCGCGGAGAGGCCCCTTCATTACGGCGGGATGCGCGGCGAGGTCACCGGTCGATGGTCCGGCGAGCCTCCTTCGCGGCGTCCTTGACCTGCTCGCCGACCTGCTTGGCGCCGCCGGCGGCACGGTCCTTGCGGCCCTCGGCCTCCAGGTAGGGGTCGCCGGACTCGCGCCCGGCCTCTTCCTTGCCCCGGCCCTTGGCCTTCTGGGTCTTGTTCTTGAGCTTGTCGAGGATGCCCATGGCTCCTTCTTCCGTACGAGGTCCGTACGTGGAACCGGTGCCCGGCACATCCCGATCTATGCCGTCCGAGGGGAGACGCCCGCCACACCGCGCCGCGTCCCGGACCGGCCGGCACCGGCCCTGGCATGGGCGTTTCCGGCCACCGCCCTTCGGGGAATGCGGGCGGTCATGGCAAGGTTGTCCCGTGAGGGGACGACGACGTCCCGCCCCCGTAACAGCCGAGCGTCAGCACAGGAGCACCCACCGTGTCGTTGCCACCTCTGGTCGAGCCCGCAGCGGAGCTCACCCGCGACGAGGTCAACCGCTACTCGCGGCACCTCATCATCCCCGACGTGGGGATGTCCGGGCAGAAGCGCCTCAAGAACGCCAAGGTCCTGGTCGTCGGCGCGGGCGGTCTCGGCTCCCCCGCGCTGCTCTACCTGGCCGCCGCCGGCGTCGGCACCCTCGGCGTCATCGACTTCGACGTCGTGGACGAGTCGAACCTGCAGCGCCAGATCATCCACCGGCAGTCCTCGCTCGGCAAGCCGAAGGTCGAGTCGGCCGCCGAGACCGTCCGTGAGATCAACCCGCTGATCGACGTGGTCGTGCACGACACCGCGCTCGACCGCGACAACATCATGGACATCTTCGGCCAGTACGACCTCATCGTCGACGGGACCGACAACTTCGCGACCCGCTACATGGTGAACGACGCGGCGGTGCTGCTCGGCAAGCCGTACGTGTGGGGCTCCATCTACCGGTTCGACGGCCAGGCGTCGGTGTTCTGGGCCGAGCACGGCCCGTGCTACCGCTGCCTCTACCCGGAGCCGCCGCCGCCCGGCATGGTCCCGTCGTGCGCCGAGGGCGGCGTGCTCGGCGTGCTGTGCGCGTCGATCGGCTCGATCCAGGTGAACGAGGCCATCAAGCTGCTGACCGGCATCGGCGAGCCGCTGGTCGGCCGGCTGATGATCTACGACGCGCTGGAGATGACGTACCGGTCGGTCAAGGTCCGCAAGGACCCCGAGTGCCCGCTGTGCGGCAAGAACCCGACGCAGACCGAGCTGCTGGAGGACTACGAGGCCTTCTGCGGCGCGGTGTCGGAGGAGGCCACCGAGGCCGCCAAGGACTCGACGATCACCGTCCTGGACCTGAAGGCGATGCAGGACCGCGGCGACGACATCTTCCTGGTGGACGTCCGCGAGCCCAACGAGTACGAGATCGTCTCGATCCCGGGCGCCACGCTGATCCCGAAGGGCGAGTTCCTGAACGGCTCGGCGCTGGAGCGGCTGCCCCAGGACAAGAAGATCGTCCTGCACTGCAAGTCGGGCGTCCGCTCGGCGGAGGCCCTGGCCGTGGTGAAGAACGCCGGCTTCGGCGACGCCGTGCACGTCGGCGGCGGCATCCTGGCCTGGGTGAACCAGATCGACCCGAGCCAGCCCAGCTACTGACGCGCCGACACCGAGCCCCCGGATCCGCCCGCGGATCCGGGGGCTTCGTGCTGCCCGGGCCCCGGCGCCCCGGAAGGCGCGCCGCCGCCCCGGCCGGTCACGCCTTGGCGGGCGGGGTGTAGGTGAGGCCGAGCGGCGGGGCGATCTCCTGGAGCATGATCTCGAACATCGGGGCGGCGTCGTCCAGCGCGAAGCTCAGGTGGCCGAAGGCCTCCAGGCTGACGCTGCCCTGCAGGCGCACCCAGCACTTGAGGAACTGCTGGATCACCCCGAGCGGGAGCGCGACGCCGAGGCGCTCCTCGCGGTAGCGGCGCAGCTGCGGCAGCAGGGCGGGGTCGATCTCCTCGTCGGGCGGGACGGGGAACGGCTTCTTCTGCCACAGCTCCAGGAACAGCGCCATGAACGTCCAGCCGAACTGGCGGGCGCACTCCTCGGCGAAGTCGGTCTGCTCGTCGGGGTCGAGGCCGCGGATGGGGGCGCCGAACAGCAGCGCGTACTCGCGGGGGTGCCCGAGCGACCAGCGGCGGAACTGCCGCGCCACGGACAGGAACTTGCCGCTCATGTCGTCGCGCGGCACCTGCGCGATGGCCGCCTGCAGCTCGGCCGTCAGCTCGGTGTAGATGTCGCCGACGACGTGGCGCAGCAGCTCGGAGTGGCTGTCGTAGTAGCGGTAGAGCGCGGGCGCGGTCATCCCCATCTCGCGGGCGATGGCGCGCAGCGTCACCGCCTCGGGCCCCTGGTCGACGAGGATCCGCCGCGCGGTCTCGGAGATCTCCCGGACCGTCGCCTCGCGCAGCCGGTCGCGCCGTGTCGTCACGCTCCGCCCCTCTTCCTCCCCGCGGCCGTCACCGGCCGCTCCCGCATGATTCCCCAAAAACACCATTGACGAAAGTGAACGTCATATGCAAAGTTTACAGCGTTCGCTAGTTTACGGCGTTCACCGATGTGACGCGGTGTAACAAGTAGGGGGAACGACGATGTTCGAGCGATGGGGCAGGTGGGTGCACCGCCGCCGGCGCTGGGTCCTCGCGGTCGCGGGCGCCGCGCTGGTCTTCGCCGGCGTATGGGGGACGGGCGTGTTCGGCGCGCTCACCTCGTCCGGCGGCTTCGACACGCCCGGCAGCGAGAGCGCGAAGGCGACGGCGATCGCCGAGCGCGACCTCGGGCGCGACCAGGCCGACGTGGTGATCCTCTACAAGGGGCGCCCCGGCATGACGGTGGACGACCCGGCCTACCGCGCGTCGGTGGAGAAGGCGCTGGCCGCGCTGCCCCAGGGCAAGGTCGCCGGGACGGCCACCTACTGGACGACCAAGGCGCCGCAGTTCGTCAGCAAGGACCGCGGCTCCACCTACGCCGTGCTGCAGCTCACCGGCAAGGACGAGGCGGCGCGGCAGGACTCCTACGACGCGATCAAGGACGACCTCACCGACGCCGGCGGCGGCCTGACCGCCAAGGTCGGCGGGCAGCTCGGCACGCAGACCGCGATCAACGAGCGGGTCTCCTCCGACATCGGCCGGGCCGAGGGCATGGCCATGCCGGTGCTGCTGGTGCTGCTCGTGCTGATCTTCGGCGGGCTGGTGTCGGCGAGCCTGCCGCTGCTGATCGGCGGCCTCGCCATCCTCGGCTCGTTCACCGCGCTGCACGCGCTCACCTACGTCACCGACGTGTCGATCTTCGCGGTGAACATCACCACGTTCCTCGGGCTCGGCCTCGCGATCGACTACGGCCTGTTCATGGTCAGCCGGTTCCGCGAGGAGATCCGCCGGGACGGCGCGACCGCCGAGGACGCGCTCGCCGCGACGATGGCCACCGCCGGCCGCACGGTCGCGGTGTCCGGCGTCACGGTCGCGGTGTCGCTGTCCGGGCTGCTGCTGTTCGACCAGAACTTCCTGGTCTCGATGGGCTACGGCGGCATCGCCACCGTCTTCGTCTGCATGCTCGGCGCGCTGACCGTGCTGCCGGCGCTGCTGGCCGTCCTCGGCCCGAAGGTGAACGCGCTGGCGATCCGGCGCCGCCGCAAGGCCGCCGGGGGCGGGCGCGGCGAGGCGGACGGCTGGTGGGGCCGGCTCGCGCACAGCGTCATGCGCCGCCCGGTGGTCTACGCCGTCGCCACCGTCGCGCTGCTGCTCACGCTCGGCAGCCCGTTCCTCCACATCAACTGGGGCGGTGTGGACGCCAAGGTGCTGCCGTCCGGCGCCGACGCCCGGGTCGTCTCCGAGACGCTGCAGAGCGACTTCCCGAGCAACCCGACCGAGGCGATCCAGGCCGTGGTGACCGGCACGTCCGACCGGGCCGCGATCCAGGCCTACGGGGACCGGCTCGCGGCGCTGCCCGGCGCGACCGGCGCCACCGTGACCGGGGCGAAGGGCGAGACGACCCGGATCGCGCTCACCTACTCCGCCGAGCCCGACTCCGCGGCCGCGCGCGACCTGGTCCACCGCGTCCGGGACGTCCCGCCGCCGCCCGGCGCGCACTCCTACATCGGGGGCGGCACCGCCGACGTCGTGGACCAGCTGTCCAGCATCGGCGGGACGCTGCCGTGGCTGGCGCTGCTCGTCGGCGGCGTCACGTTCGCGCTGCTGTTCCTCGCGTTCGGGTCGGTGGTGCTGCCGCTGAAGGCGATCGTGATGAACATGCTGTCGCTGTCGGCGACGTTCGGCGTGGTCGTGCTGATCTTCCAGGACGGGCACCTGTCCGGCCTCCTGGACTTCACCGCGACCGGCGCCATCTCCCCGTCGATGCCGATCCTGATGCTGGCGATGCTGTTCGGCATCTCGATGGACTACGAGGTGTTCCTGCTGTCGCGGGTCCGCGAGCAGTACGACCTGACCGGCTCCAACACCACCGCCGTCGCGACCGGGGTGCAGCGCACCGGCGCCATCATCACCAGCGCGGCGCTGCTGTTCATCGTCGTGATCGGCGCGTTCGCCACGTCCGGCGTCGCGTTCATCAAGATGACCGGCGTGGGGATGGCGGTCGCGATCCTGGTGGACGCGACGGTCGTCCGGGCGCTGCTGGTGCCGGCGACGATGCGGCTGCTCGGCCGCGCGAACTGGTGGGCGCCCGGCCCGCTCGCCCGGCTGTACGGGCGGTACGGGCTCCGCGAGGGCGACGCCCCCGCACCGCCGCGCGCGTCGGAGCCGGTGTCCGCGCACTGAGCCCGCCTCGCCCTCCCGGCCCCGGCCCCCTTCGCGGGGTGCCGGGGCCCGGTCGCGAGAAAAGGGCCCCAAGAATGGCAAAGCGCTTGTGGACCGATGCATCCGGCGGGAAACTGAATGACGTTCGCCCGGCGCCGAACGCGTGAGAACGACCGCGACGCCCCGCGCCCGGCGGCCTTCTTCCCACGGTTCACGGGTACTCCCCTGGAGGCATCATGCCCACGCTGGCGACCACCGAGGCCGACCTCGCCCTCGGCCACCTCGAGCGCCTGACGGAGGAACTGCGCTCGCGCGGCTGGACGGTGGAGCTGGCCCCGCCGTCGGACCGCTGGCCGTCCGCCCTCGTCGCCAACCCCGAGATGCGGATGTTCAACGAGAACGTCATCGCGGTGCAGGAGCGCTCCGACGACTCCTGGTCGTACTTCTACAGCTGGGGCGAGCGGATCGCGCCGTGCACCGACCCGTCCGCCGCCGCCGCGCTGCTCGGCCGCGTCCTCGCCACCCGCCGCGACAACTGACCCTCCGCCGCGACCGCACCACGCCGCCACGGCACCGCCACCGTCACGGCACCGCCACCGTCCCGCGAGAACTAACTCACATTCCGGACGGTCTGGCGATCAACGCAGGTCAAATAGCATGTTGCTCATGCTCTGGACGCGTTATGCGGCGATCGGCGACTCCTTCACCGAAGGGGTCGGCGACCCCTATGAAGGGGGCGCCGCCGGCGGGGGCTGGCGCGGTTGGGCGGACCGGGCGGCGGCCGAACTCGCCGCCCGGTCGAACGGACCCGGCTCGTCCGGGTTCGGCTCGTCCCGGTTCGGCTATGCCAACCTCGCGATCCGCGGCCGGCTGCTGGACCGGATCGTCGACGAGCAACTCCCCGCCGCCCTGGACCTGAAGCCCGACCTCGTGTCGGTGTCGGGCGGCGGCAACGACCTGCTGCGCCCCGGCCTGGACGTCGACGCGCTCGCCGCCCGGATGGACGAGGCCGTCGCCGCGATCCGCGCCGCGGGCGCCGACGCGGTCCTGTTCACCGGCGTCGACCCGGTCGGCTCCCCCGTCATCCGCCGCACCCGCGGGCGCGTCGCCGTCTACAACGAGCACCTGCGGGCGATCGCGGCCCGCCGCGGCGCGTTCGTCGTCGACCAGTGGTCCATGGACGTCCTGCGCGACTGGAGGATGTGGGGCGTCGACCGCCTGCACATGTCGCCCGAGGGGCACCGGCGCGTGGCGCTCGCGATGCTGGAGGCCCTCGGCGTCCCGGACGCGGGCGACTGGCGCGAGCCGGAGCTGGAGCCGCTTCCGGAGCTGAGCCGGGGCGCGCAGCGGCTCGCGAACGCCCGCTGGGCGCGCGGCTACCTGGCCCCGTGGGTCGGGCGGCGGCTGCGCGGCCGCTCGTCCGGCGACACCGTCACCGCCAAGCGCCCGGTGCTCGCGCCGATCGAGTAGCCGTCAGGCCGACTTGCGGGTCCGGCTCTTCGCCGGCTCCTTCTTGCCGCTCGACTTCGAGGCCGTCTTGCGGCCGCGCGACGCGGGCTTCTTCTGCGTCTCCTTCTCCGACGAGGCCGCCGCCTTCCCGCCGCCCCCGCCGCCGCGGCTCTTCTTCGCCGCCTCCACGCTGGCGCGCAGCGCGCTCAGCAGGTCCGCCGCGGGCTCCTCCTCGGCCTCCTCCGACGGCCGCGTCACCTCGCGCCCCTCGACCTTCGCGTCGATCACCGCCTGGAGCGCCTCCCGGTAGGCGTCCTTGTACTCGGTCGGGTCGAAGTCCCCCGCCATCGAGTCGATCAGCGACGACGCCATCGACAGCTCCTGCTTGCGGACCTCGATGTCCTCGTCCAGGAACGGGAAGTCGGGCTCGCGGACCTCGTCCGGCCACAGCATCGTCTCCAGGACGAACACCCCGCCCCGCACCCGCAGCGTCGCCAGCGACTCGCGCTGCCGCAGCGCCACCTTCACGATCGCGACCTGGTCGGAGTTCTCCAGCGCGTCGCGCAGCAGCACGTACGGCTTCGCGCCCTGCGCGTCCGGCTCCAGGTAGTACGACTTGGCGAAGTAGATCGGGTCGACCTCGGACTCCTCGACGAACTGGAGCACGTCGATGCGGCGGCTGGTGGACAGCGGCAGGTCGGCGAAGTCCTCGTCGGTGAGGATCACCATCTCGCCGCTCGGCAGCTCGAAGCCCTTCGCGATGTCGGAGTACGGCACCTCCTCGCCGTCGACGGTGCAGACCCGCTTGTACCGGATCCGGCCGCCGTCCTCCCGGTGCACCTGGTGGAAGCTGACGTCCCGCTGCTCGGTCGCGGAGTACAGCTTCACCGGGATCGTCACCAGCCCGAACGAGATAGCGCCCTTCCAGATGCTCCGCATGCCGTTGTCCTTACCCAGCCCGGTCCGCTCCTCCCCTAGCGTCGCAACCCCGTTCGATTTGCGCCACAACGGGCCCTTGATCCTTTTCTTGGGCGCGGGCATCGGGTAAGACGCCGGTATGACCATGCCATGGCCCGTCGAGCCGATGATGGCCGCCACCGGCGACCTCCCCGACGACGGCGGGCGCTGGGGCCTGGAGCTCAAATGGGACGGCGTCCGGGTCGTGTCGCAGGTGTCGCCGGACGGCGTCCGCGCCACCGGCCGGCGCGGGAACGACGTGACCGCGCGCTACCCCGAGCTCACCGCCCTCGCCGACCTGCTGCCCGACCACGACGCCGTGCTGGACGGCGAGGTCGTCGCGTTCGAGCAGGGCCGGCCGAGCTTCGAGCGCCTCCAGCGCCGGATGCACGTATCGGAGCCGCACCCCCGGCTGATCCGCGAGGTCCCCGTCCGGTACGTGGTCTTCGACGTGCTGTTCCTGGACGGCCGCGTGCTCTACGACGTCCCCTACGCCGAGCGGCGCGCGCTGCTCGCGGGGCTCGACCTCGCCGGCAGCGGGCCCGTCGAGGTGCCCCCCTACCTGCACGGCGGCGACACCACCCAGGTGGACGAGCTGCTCGCCTTCACCATCGAGGAGCACCTGGAGGGCCTGCTCGCCAAGCGCCTGGACTCCCCGTACCGGCCGGGCCGCCGCGTCGACTTCTGGCGCAAAGTGAAGAACTTCCAGACCCGCGAGGTGGTCGTCTGCGGCTGGAAGCCCGGCCGGGGCCGCCGCGAGGGCGGCGTCGGGTCGCTGCTGCTCGGCGAGTACGACCCGAAGGGGCGGCTCGGGTTCGTCGGGCACGTCGGCACCGGCTTCAGCGACCGCGTCCTCGACGAGCTGTACGAGGCGCTGTGGCCGCTGCGCCGCCCGACCAGCCCGTTCGACGAGCCCGTCCCGCGCGAGCACGCCCGCGACGCCCAGTGGGTTGAGCCGCGCCTCGTCGGGGAGGTCGCCTACAGCGCCCGCACCAGGGACGGCCGCCTCCGCTTCCCGTCCTGGCGCGGGCTGCGCGACGACAAGGACCCCCTGGAGGTCACCAGTGAGCAGTGACGCCCCCGCGCGGGAGCACGCATGGTGAGCGGCGGACGGCAGGTCGAGGTGGAGGGGCGCCGGCTGAACCTGTCCAACCTCGGCAAGAACCTGTACCCCGAGTTCACCAAGGGCGAGGTCATCGACTACTACGCGCGGATCGCGCCGGTGATGCTGCCGCACCTGAAGGACCGCCCGGCCACCCGGATCCGCTGGCCGGAGGGCGTGGACGGCGGGAAGTTCTTCGAGAAGAACGCCCCCTCGCACACGCCGGACTGGGTGCGGACGGCGGAGATCCCCACGCCGGGCAGCTCGTCCGGCCGCGAGACGGCGGACTTCGTCGTCGTCGACGACCTGCCGACGCTCGTGTGGTGCGCGAACCTCGCCGCCCTGGAACTGCACGTCCCGCAGTGGAAGGTCGGCCCGCGCGGCGGCCTGCACGCCCCCGACCTCGTGGTGTTCGACCTGGACCCGGGGCCGCCCGCGACGATCGTGGAGGCGTGCGAGGTGGCCGCGCTGCTGCGCGACGTCCTCGCCGAGGACGGCTTCGACTCCTACCCGAAGACCAGCGGCAAGAAGGGCCTGCACCTGTACGTCCCGATCAAGGAGCCGAACGAGGCGGCGCGGACGTCGGAGTACGCCAAGGCCGCCGCGCAGCGCCTGGCGTCCGAGCATCCGGACCTGGTCGTCGCGAAGATGGAGAAGCGGCTGCGCAAGGGCAGGGTCTTCGTGGACTGGAGCCAGAACAACCCGGCGAAGACGACCGTCGCGGCCTACTCGCTGCGCGCCGCGTCCAGCCCGTCGGTGTCCACCCCGATCACCTGGGACGAGCTCGGCTCGTGCGAGGACGCCGCCGACCTGGTCTTCTCCCCCGACGAGGTGCTCGGCCGGGTCGAGAAGCACGGGGACCTGCTGGAGCCCCTGCTGGACGGGCGCCGCCGCGCCCTGCCCTGAGGCGGCCCTGACACGATCTCTCACTTTTCGGGCGCCGTATGTGTCCGAACGGCCACGCTCCGGCGTCGACTTCCGCCACCATGAGCACGGGGACGCCATGTGAGCGGGGACACACCCGCGGTGCGGAAGGAAGATCAGTTGTCGCAGAACCATCACTACGACGCCGTGGTGCTGGGCGGGGGGACGGCGGGAGAGCTGGTCGCGACCGGCCTCGCCCGCGCCGGGCGCGACGTCGCGCTCGTCGAGAACCGCCTGGTCGGCGGCGAGTCGCGGTATTTCGCGTGCGTTCCGTCCAAGTCGCTGCTGCTGTCGGCGCGGCGCGGCGAGACCTGGGAGATGGCGGTCGCCCGCCGCGACGCCCTGACCGGGCACCGCGCCGACGAGCGGATCGTCGCCGGGATGGCCGAGGAGGGCGTCACCGTGCTGCGCGGCCGCGGCCAGGTGACCGGCCCCGGCCGGATCGAGGTGGACGGCGCCGAGCACGGCTTCGGCGACCTCGTGCTGTGCACCGGCAGCGAGCCGGTGATCCCGCCCGTCGACGGGCTCGCCGACGTCCCGCTGTGGACGAGCGACGGCGCCCTCTCGGTGCCCGACCTGCCGCGCCGGCTGGTCGTCCTCGGCGGCGGCCCGGTCGGCTGCGAGCTCGCGCAGGTGTACGCGGCGTTCGGGTCGCAGGTGTCGGTGGTCGAGGCGTCCGGGCGGCTGCTGACCGCCGAGGCCCCGTTCGCCGGCGAGGTGCTCGCCGACGCGCTCCGCCGGATGGGCGTCGACCTGCGGCTCGGCGCCGACCTCTCGCACGTCGAGCGCAAGGAGTCGGGGCTGCGGCTGTGGCTGTCGGACGGCGGCACCCTCGACGCCGACCGGATCCTCGTCGCCGCCGGGCGCCGCCCCCGGGTCGAGGGCCTCGGGCTGGAGACGCTCGGCGTCGCCACGTCCCCCGGCCACGGCGTGCCGGTGGACGAGACGTGCCGGGTCCCGTCGTCGTCCGGCGACGTCTGGGCGGCCGGCGACGTCACCGGGGTCGCCCGGACCACGCACGCCGCCCGCTACCAGGCGCGGCTCGTCCTGGCGAACCTGCTCGGCGAGCACCGCGCGGCGGACTACCGGGCGATCCCCCGGGTCGTGTACACCACGCCCACCGTCTACGCGGTCGGGATCTCCCCGAAGCAGGCCGAGGAACTCGGAATAGACCTGCTCACCGCCGGGTACGACCTCGCCGCGACGGCGCGGGCGGCGGTGGAGGCCGACGAGCGCGGCCGGGTCGAGCTGTACGCCGACCGCTCCCGCGGGCTGCTGATCGGCGCCGCCGCGGCCGGACTCTACGCTGAGGAGTGGATGAGCGAGATCGCGCTGGCCATCCGCGCGGAGACGCCGCTGAGCGTGCTCACCGACGTCGTGCACGCGTTCCCGACCTACGGCGAGTCCGTGGAGGCGCCGCTGCGGGAACTGGCCGGGCGCCTGTGACGGACCTTCCGATGGGCTCTTCCGAGGAGGACGCGTGATGAGCGAGACCGACGACCTGGAGCGGGAGCCGCTGCCCGACGACGCCAACGAGGCCGACACCGCCGAGCAGCGGGCCGATCTCGACGAGGAGGGCGAGGAGGCGACCGAGTGGGCGGCGCAGCTGCCCATGGACGTCAACGAGGCCGACGCCGCCGAGCAGCACCGCGAGATCCCGCTCGACGAGGACGACTACCGCTGACCGCCGGCGGCCCCCCGGCCGCGGTGTCCGGCCGCGGCGGACGAGGCGTCCGGCTGCGGCGGGGCGCCGCCGGAAATACACTGACCTGCGCGCGCGAGGAACGTCGGCGGTCTTTGTTAGTGACCCACGAGGTTACCGGCGCGTAGGATAGTGGGATTGTTTCCCCGCGACGGACACCCTCTACCGTCGCACTGATCTGGTGATCGGAGAGTGTGGTGACGGCTACCCCGGACGCCCGCCCCCGTGGCACGCGCCTGCCGCGGCTGGCGCGCCGCAGGCAACTGCTCGGCGCGGCCCAGGAGGTGTTCGTCGCGCAGGGGTACCACGCGGCGGCGATGGACGAGATCGCCGAACGTGCGGGAGTCAGCAAACCCGTGCTCTACCAGCACTTCCCGGGCAAGCTGGAGCTGTATCTGGCCCTGCTGGACGAGCACGCCGAGGCGCTGGTGAAGACCGTGCGCGACGCGCTCGAGTCCACCACGGACAACAAGCTGCGGGTCCAGGCGAGCATGCAGGCGTTCTACGACTTCGTCGCCGGCGACGGCGAGGCGTACCGGCTGGTCTTCGAGTCCGACCTGCGCAACGTGGCGCCCGTCCGGGCCCGCGTCGACCGCGCCAACCAGCAGTGCGCCGAGATGATCGCGCAGGTGATCGCCGAGGACACCGGCGCCGCCAGCGACGAGGCGCACCTGCTCGGCATGGGCCTGGTCGGGATGGCCGAGGTCAGCGCCCGGTTCTGGCTGTCGCAGCAGCGCGTCGTCCCGAAGGACACCGCCGAGAAGATCATCGCGCGGCTCGCCTGGCGCGGCATCTCCGGCTTCCCTGCGCTCTGATGGCAGGGCCCTTGGCGGTCGGGCGCCAGGGCGCCCTCCCTTCGGCGGGCCCTGCGTGCGATCGCTGCATCGCTCCGGCTCGGCCCTGGGGGCCTCGCTGCGCGATCAAGTTCTCGCTTCGCTCGAACTTGGCTTCGCTCGCGATCGCGACGGCTCGGGTCGGCGCGTGGCCGGGGTCGCGGGCTGATGTGGTCGCGTCCGTGATCGTGCGACCATCGCTCGTGCGACCATCGTGGGAGACCGCCGGTCGTTCGGCGGTACGGGACGGACGAGGGGAGCAGCGCGTGCAGGTTCGCATCGGCGTGCAGAACGTGCCGAAGGAGATCGTCGTGGAGACCGACCAGTCCGCCGACGAGGTGCAGGAGGCCCTCGCCGGCGCGCTGGCGGAACCCCGCGGGGTGTTCGTGCTGAAGGACCGGCGCTCGGGCCGGGTCGTCGTTCCCGCCGAGCGGGTCGGCTACCTGGAGATCGCCGAGGACGAGCGGCGCGGCGTCGGGTTCGGCACCCAGTACGCGTGAGGGGCGGGCGCGGCACCGCTTTGCCGCGGCCGTACCCGGCTTGACCAGGACTTTGTTTCATTCCGGCAGAACGGGCATACCGGACTGCGACCACGGGCCCGAGGGCGACTCCGGGCCCACGGAAACGGAATGGACTGATCTGACATGCTCACGACGATCCTCTGGTTCATCGTCGTCGGTGCCGTCATCGGGGCGCTGGCACGGCTCCTCGTTCCCGGTCGCAACCCGATCGGGATCCTGCTGACGATCGCGGTGGGCATCGTCGGCGCGATCCTCGGCGGGGTGATCGCGAGCGCCCTCGGCGCCGGCTCGATCATCGCCTTCGTCTTCGCGCTGGTGATCGCGGCGCTCGGCGTCGCGGCGCTCACGTCGGCGAACACCCGGGGCCACGGCTGGCGCCGTGGCGGCTGGCGCGGCCGGCGCCGCAGCCGCACCTTCTGACCGCGCCTCAAGAGGCAGCACCGGCCCCCGCCCGCACGGCGGGGGCCGTCGCCTTTCCGCCGCTACGGGGACGGGACGGGCACGCCGGCCGCACGGAAGATCTCCGGCCGGACGAACCGGCCGAGCCGCCGGTAGGGCACGCTGAACGGCCGCCAAGCCCGCCCGCACGCCATGCTGTAGCCCAGCGCGGGCTCCGGCGGGTAGAAGTCGATGCCCGCGCGGGTCGGCATCACGTTCACCCTGCCCTCCTTGATCATCTCGGGCGTGACGTCCCCGCCGTCCGGGTCCGGCGACTCGTCCTCGCACAGCGAGCCGCCGCCGGGCCCGTACTCGATCAGCAGGCGGGTGAAGGCGCGGGTGCCGGCCGCCGTGAGCGCGTCCGCCCGGAAGAAGTCGCGGGGCGGCACGGCGCGCCCGGTGGTGAGGTCGACGGTGACCATCTGCGCGAGCGCCGTGTTCCTCGTCAGGACCGTCCCGCTGTAGGCGTACCGGACGGAGAACAGCTTCGGCCCGTTCAGGCCCACCTGGTAGGTCACCTTGCCCGTGTAGGGGGTCGGCGGGTCGGCGGTGCCGGTGAAGGCGGACAGCTCACGGCCCGCCGTCCGCGCCCAGGTCTCGGCGGGCTCGCGGACCGCCGCGTTGACCTTCGCCTGCAGCGCGGCGGGCAGCCCGGTCAGCTGCGGATAGCTGGCTGTGACGCGCGTGGCGGGATGGCCGGTCGTCCGGACGACCGACACGGGCCGCACTCGCAGGTCCGTCCGCACGTGCGGGGTTCCGCCCCCTGAGGCGGCCGTGTAGGCGCCCGCGCCGCCCGCCGCGAGCGCCGCGGCGGCCGCGACCGCCGCGGCGACCTTGGCGCCGGTCGCCGCGAACAGGCCGCCACCGGCCGCAGCACCGGCCCCGGCGCCCCCGCCCGCAGCCGCCCCTCCAGCCGCCGCGCCGCCCGCCGCCGCACCGCCCGCGGTCGCGGGGACCAGCCCGGCGGCGGCCAGCGGGAACACGGCCGCGAACGCCACGGCCGCACCCGCCAGCGCGCGCACGCCCCGCCGCTCCCAGCCCGGCCCGTACGCCGCGGCGGCGGCCGCCTCCAGTTCGGCGGCGAACGCGGCGGCGCCCGGCGGGCGCTCCTCCGGGGACTTGGCCATCCCCCGGACGATCAGGTCGCGCAGCCCCGCCGGAACGCGGTCCGCCGGGACGGCGCCGTGCAGATGCCCGGCCCGCAGCGCCGCCAGATCCCCGGAGAACGGCCGGCCGCCGGTGACGCACTCGAAGAACACGCAGGTCGCCGCGTACACGTCGGTGGCCGGCGAGGCGGGCCGCCGCTCCCACTGCTCGGGCGCCATGTACGCGGGCGTCCCGGACCCGGCGCCGTCCCCGGCCGCGGTCGCGATCCCGAAGTCGATCAGCTTGCTCAGCCCGTCCGCCCGGACGACGACGTTGGCGGGCTTGTAGTCGCGGTGCACCACGCCCACCGCGTGGGCGGCCGCGAGGCCCCGCAGGGACCCCTTCAGCACCGTGAGCGCCGCCTCCGGCTCCAGCGCGCCGTGCTCGGCCAGGATCCGCTTGAGCGAGACCCCGTCCACCGCCTCCATCACGAGCGCGGCCCCGCGCGCGGCGCTGACGAACCGGTAGAGCCGGACGACGTGCGGGTCGTCGACGCGGCCGAGCATCACCGCCTCGGCGCGCAGCCGCTCGATCGCCGCGTCGTCGCCGTCCCGGCGGACCAGGTACTTGATCGCGACCGGTGCGCCGGCCGCCGCGTGCCGCGCCAGCACCACCCGGCCCTGCGCGCCCGCGCCCAGCTCCCGCACCTCGGTGAACCCCTCGACCCGCCACGGCGGCGCCTCAGCGGACGGCGACGGCCCCGCAGGCGGCGGCCCCGCAGCGGGCGGCCCAGGAGACGGCGGCTCCGCGGAAGGCGCCTCAGCGGGCGTCTCAGCGGCCTCCGCGGCGGGCGGCGGCTCGGGCGGCGGCTCGGCGGGCGCGGGGGCGGGGGCGGCCTCGGACGGTTCGGCGCCGGACGGCACGGCCCCGGACGGTTCGATCATGCCCCTCAATCTGGGGCACGGGACGGCCCCGGGCAACCGGTGATCGTCCGCGCCCCCGGGTGTCCGGATGTGGCCGCCGGGGCGGGCCCCCGCGCCGGTCCGTCCGGGCCCGTTCCACGCCACGGATCGGCGCTGGCGAGCGGGGATGGAATAGACGAAAACGCGGAAACGTTGGGTCCAGTGATCGGCTATTGGTGTATGCAACTGACGGTCGGTACACTGCGTGGCGGAGTGTGACCGCACGCAGCCACAGCGAGTGACTGCTTTCAACCCCTGACTGCGGTCGCCGAGACATTTTGATTGACGGCTGGTCCCTCCCGCGCGAGCGCGCGGCCACAGGAAGCGATCGGCGGACGCGCCCGGACGGCGGAGTCCCGCCGGTGGCCACTGTGACCTCGATCGAGAGCGCCCCTGACGGGCCCGCCCACCGGCATCCGGCCGACGTGGGCGCCGAGCCGCGCCGCACCGGGGAGCGAGGACCCCGCATATTGGAGGCTGAAAGCCCTGACTACCTTTCGTGAACTCGGGGTCGTCCCCGAGATAGCCGATGCCCTGCAGGCCGAGGGCATCGTGGAAGCGTTCCCCATCCAGGAGCTCGCCCTGCCGATCGCGCTGGGCGGCCACGACATCATCGGGCAGGCCCGCACCGGCACCGGCAAGACGCTGGCGTTCGGCGCGGCGCTGCTCCAGCGCATCGAGCACGGCGGCAAGAAGCCGCAGGCGCTCGTCGTCGCGCCGACCCGCGAGCTGGCCCTGCAGGTCACCGACGACCTGCTGGTCGCCGGCGGCAAGCTCGGCACCCGCGTCCTGTCGGTGTACGGCGGCCGCGCCTACGAGCCGCAGATCGACGCGCTGCGCGAGGGCGTCGACGTCGTCGTCGGCACCCCGGGCCGGCTGCTCGACCTGGTCAAGCAGAAGCACCTGGACCTCTCGCAGGTCGGCGTGCTGGTGCTGGACGAGGCCGACCGCATGCTCGACCTCGGGTTCCTGCCCGACATCGAGCGGATCATCGACCGGATCCCCGCGCAGCGGCAGACGATGATGTTCTCGGCGACCATGCCGGGCGAGATCGTCGCGCTGTCGCGCCGCTACCTGACCCGCCCGACGAACGTGCGGGCCGAGGCGCACGCCGAGTCCGACGCGACGCCGCAGGTCGTCCAGCACGTCTTCCAGGCCCACCAGATGGACAAGCCGGAGATGCTGGCGCGGCTGCTGCAGGCCGAGGGCCGCGGGCTGACGATGATCTTCTGCCAGACCAAGCGGGCCTGCGACCGGGTCGCCGCCGACCTGGCGCAGCGCGGCTTCGACGCCGCCGCCGTGCACGGCGACCTCGGGCAGAGCCAGCGCGAGCGGGCGCTGCGCGCGTTCCGCAACGGCAAGATCGGCGTGCTGGTCGCCACCGACGTGGCGGCCCGCGGCCTCGACGTCGACGACGTCACGCACGTCGTCAACTACGAGTGCCCGGACAGCGCCGACACCTACGTGCACCGCATCGGCCGCACCGGCCGCGCGGGCAAGGAGGGCGTGGCGGTCACGCTGATCGACTGGGCCGACCTGACCCGGTGGAAGCTGATCAACAGCACGCTCGACCTGCCGTTCGCGGCGCCGGAGGAGACCTACTCCACCTCCCCGCACTTCTTCGAGGCGCTCGGCATCCCCGAGGGCACGAAGGGCACCCTGCCGAAGGAGCACCGCCACGAGCGGGCCGGGCTGGACGCCGAGGAGCTGGAGGACATCGGCGAGACCGGCAAGGTGCGCAGCACCGCGCGCCGCGAGGAGCGGGAGCGTCCGCGCCCCCGCCGCCGCAAGCGCGCCCGGACCCGCACCCGCGGCGGGAAGCCGATCGAGGGCAAGGCGACCGAGAGCGGCGCGGCCGCGTCCTCGGAGGGAGCGTCCGACAACGTCGTCGACGCCGTCGCCACCGAGCGCAAGCGGAGCCGCACCCGGCGCCGCACCCGCGCCGGCCAGCCCGCCGCCGACACCACCGAGGCCACCCAGACGGCCTGACGATCACGCGACCGCGAGACACGGCCCGCCCGTGCTCTCGCGGTTGTCCGTTTTCCGGGCATGGCCCGCCCATCGGGGCGGCGGTCGTCAGTGACCGTTGTCCCGCATGCTGAGGGCGGTGTCGGGATGGTCGGTGACGAGGACGGCGACGCGGGGGTCGCCGAGGAAGCGGCGCATCAGCGGCTCGGCGTTGACGGTCCAGATCATCGCGGGGATCCCGGCGCGGCCGCACTGGCGCAGCACCCCGACGCGGGCGAGCCGGTGGTTGAGCGCGACCATGTCGGCGCCGGCGCGGCGGATCTGCCGCAGCGGCGCGAGGTCGCGGGCGACGCCCGGCTCCCACAGGTTGCGGCCCACCGACAGGGCCGTCCGGGTCCGCGGGAAGCTCTTCTTGATCTCGACGAGCGAGGCCACCTCGCGGGTCGTCACGACGAACCGGCCGGGCCCGAACGCGTCGATCGCGAGCGCGACGGTCTCGTGCTCGCAGCCGCGCTCCTTGAGGTCCAGGTGGCCCTGCGCGCCGGACGCGGCGATGATCTCCATGGCCTCGTCCACCAGCGGCAGCGGGCGGGGTGACAGTTCCTTCGCCCGCCGGTAAGACAGCCGTGCCAGCGGCAGCCCGCCGACCTCGCGGTCGTGGTGCACGACGAGCCGCCCGTCGCCGGTGCGCCGGACGTCGATCTCGACGTACTCGGCCCCCGAGCCGACCGCGTCCCGCAGGCCGTTCAGGCCCGCCTCGTCCCGTCGATGCGCCGAGATCGCCGGCTTCGCTCGCACGCTGCGACGCTACCACCGCGGGGTTTCGGGCCGGTGGCCGGCGGATGCCCGTTTAGTATGGTTGCACTCCGTGAGTACGCCCCGGTTCCTGACCCTGCCCCCCGGCGTGAGCCGGACGATCGTCGAGACGTCCCGCGGCCCGTTCGCCGTGCTGGAGGCGCTCCCGGGGTCGCGGGTGCCCGAGCGGTGTCCCGCCCTCCTCGTGCCGGGCCTGACCGGCAGCAAGGAGGACTTCCTCGCGATGCTGCCGACGCTCGCCGCGTCCGGCCGCCGCGTCGTGGCGATCGACATGCGGGGGCAGCACGAGACGCCGGGCCCGGACGACCCGGACGCCTACGGCCGCGCGGCCCTCGGCGCCGACCTCGTCGCGCTGCTGGAGGCGCTCGGCCCGGACCCGGTGCACCTGGTGGGGCACTCGTTCGGCGGGCTGGTGGCGCGGGAGGCGGTGCTGGCGGGGCCGGCGCGGCCGGCGTCGCTGACGCTGATGAGCTCCGGGCCGTCCGCCGTGACGGGCCCGTCGGCGGACAAGGCGCGGGCGCTGCGCGACGCGATCCCCGAGCTGGGCATGGCCGCGATCTGGAGCATCGGGATGGAGCCCGACTACGTCGCGAGCGGCGTCCAGGCGGAGATCCTGGCGTTCCTGAAGGACCGGACGCTCGGCAACTCCGAGGCCGGGCTCGTCGGGATGTCCCGCGAGATCCTCACCGCCCCCGACCGCGTGGACGAGCTCGCCAAGCACTGCGGCGACACGGGCCTGCGCGTCCTCGTCCTGTACGGCGAGGACGACGACGTGTGGGACCCGCGCGTCCAGGCGGAGATGGCGGAGCGGCTGGGCGCGGCGAAGGTCGTGATCCCGAGCGCCGCGCACTCCCCCGCCTGGGAGGCGCCGGAGACGACCGCCGCCGCCCTCTCCGACTTCTGGAACCAGTCCGAGCACACTCTGAAGTGATCCCGGCGGGCCGCGGCGCGCGCCGCGGCCCGCCGGGGCCGCTCAGACGGCCGCGGTGAACAGGTAGTTCATCGGGAGGCCCTTGGTGTCGCGGGACAGCGGCGGCCACGGCCAGCGGCCGAACGAGGCGCCCTCCTCGCCCGGCAGCCGCACCTCCCCGGGCGTCCAGCCGCAGGCGGCGAGGACGTCCTCGGGGCGGTCGGTGCCCCACAGCCAGGGGCAGCCGTCGGCGCGCAGCCGCGCGAGGCCGTCCCGGGTGAACTCGCTGATCATGGACTGGTGGGACAGCAGGTCCCCGGCGAGGACGCTGCCGGGCGCCGACAGCGCCGCGAGCCGGGCGAGGAGCGCGCGGGCGGCGTCCTCGGGCAGGTAGAACAGCAGGCCCTCGACGATCCACAGGGTGGGGACGGACGGGGTCCACCCGGCGGCGCGCAGCGGCGCGTCCCAGGGGCCGGTCAGGTCGGTGCCGATGCCGCGCCGGTCGCAGCGGTGCCGGACGTCCAGCTCGGCGAGCCTCTTCTCCTTCCACTCCATGAGGTCGGCCTGGTCGAGCTCGTACAGGACGGTCCCGGTCGGCCAGGCCAGCCGGGCCGAGCGGGTGTCGAGACCGGCCGCGACCAGGACGACCTGGGTGTGCGCGGACCTCGCGATCACCTCGTCGAGCCAGCGGGTGCGGATGGCGAGGAACTCGGTGGTGCCGGGGTTGTCGTAGCGTTCCCAGCGGGCGAAGCCCTCGGGCCCGGCGAGATCCTCGGCGAGGTCGTCGGTGAACAGGGCGTCGGGGCGGCGGGACTCCACCGCGCGGGCGGCGGCCGTCCAGCGGGCCGTCGCGGACACGCCTTCCATGGTCATTCTCCTTCGCATCGGCGGCTCAGCGGCGGCCGGCGGTGACGGCGTCGACGAGGCGGCGCATCGACTCGGGGAGCCGGGCGGGCGCCATGTTCCCGTCGGCGTCGGGGCGGACGCAGGCGACGCGCTGCTCCCCGGTGGCGACGAGCTCCTCGCCGCCCGGGCGCTGCCGCCAGTACTCGAACCTCATGGTCATCTGGGTCTGGCCGACCTCGCCGGGCGTCATCCGGACGATGACCTCGTCGAAGATCGTCAGTTCGCGGAGGTACTCGCACTGGCAGCTGACGGTGAGCAGCCGGACCCCGTCGCCGAACCCGGCGACGACGTCGGGGGTGTACTCGCGCAGGCAGAGCTCGCGGGCGCGGCCCTGCCAGCTGATGTAGTTGACGTAGTTGACGTTGCCGAGCAGGTCGGTGTCCTCGATGGTGACGACGTGCCGGTACTCGTAGCCCTTCACGCCCGCACCTCCCCGTACGGCTCCGTCAGGACGGCGAGCACGACCGGTTCGGCGACGCCCCGGACGCCGGTCGCCATGGTCGCGACGCGGACGTCCCCGGCGGCGAGCACGGCCCAGCCGTCCTCGTGGGTGGAGTGCAGGGTGAACGGCGTCCCGGCGGGCAGCCCGGCCTTGACCGCAGACTCGCCCGCCGCCCACACGCGCGTCGCGGCGGTGTCGAAGTCCTCGGCCGTGTCGGAGTCCTCGGTGAGGGCTTCGGCGAGGGCGAGGCCGTCCGCGCCGAGCAGGCCGGCCCAGGCGTCGCGGTCGCGTGCGGTGACCAGCTCCAGGTCGCAGCCAGGGGTGCTGGTCGCGAGGGTGACGCCGGAGCAGTGCGCGACCGACACGGTCTCGCCGCTGCTCGCCTCCGGCTTGCCGTCCGGGCGGTGCCGCAGCGCGACGTCCCCGCCGAGCAGGCGCCGGACGATCAGCTCGGCGGCCTCGCGCCGGGACGCCCCGTCCGGGTCGGTGTCGACGGCCGCCCGTCCGGCCAGGCCGAACGCGACGAGGGCGTGCTCGACGTAGGGGCCGAGGAGGGCGGGCACCCAGCCGGCGGGCAGCGGGAACTTCTCCACCATCCGGGTCGTGAAGCCCTCCCAGGTCTCGATCAGCTCGCCGTCCGCGTCGGTGACCTCCATGTCCCAGCAGTCCTCGGCCGTCCGGTAGCGGGCGTGGACGAACGCGGGCGTCGCGCCGGCCTGCGGGCCGGGGACGAGCCTCCGCACGCCCGCCGGGATCGCGAGGACGGTCGGCGCGCACAGCGCGAGCGGCTGCATGTAGGCGTCGCGGGCGGCGGGGTCGCCGAGCAGCAGCCTGGCGGGCAGGTAGCGGCCGAACCAGTCGACGCGGGTGTCGGGCAGCAGCCGGGCGGTGACGTGCGTGGCGTCGGCGCGCCGGATGTCGCCCATCAGCCGGAACCGGGGGCCGTGGAACAGCATCGGCCCGTACAGCTCGGTCTGCGGGTCGATCGCCATCGGCGGCAGCGCGGCGTTCTCCGGCCTGACGAGCCCGTTGCCCTTCGGCGTCGCGGCCGGGGCCTCGCAGACCGCCCGGAAGTGGTCCACCTGGAAGTTGGTGGTGCTGCACCGCACGACGGTCGTGACGGCGCCGGACTCGTCGCGCAGCGCCGCGACCCGGACGGTCACGGTGGCGTCCTGCGCGACGGCGATCGCCCGCAGGAACTCCACGTCGGTGAGAACGGGCGCCGTGCCCGCCCCCGAGCCCGCCTCGACGTCCAGGCCGAGCAGCGCCGCCGCGGCCTGCGCCATGATCTCCATGCCGACGGTGCCGGGCAGGACGGCCTCGGTGCCGCCGCCGAACACGTGCTCGGCGAGGTACGGGTCGCTCGCCCAGGAGACCTCGGCGTCGGCGACCAGCTCGATGCCGGGGTAGTTCACCCGGGTCCGCTCCAGGAACCGCAGCAGCGGCGGCTCGTCCGCGCCGAACGACACGGTCGGCATCTCGCCGAACCGTCCGGTGACGACGGCGACGACGGGCGCGTCCGGGTCGGCGGCCAGCGCGCGCAGCATCGCGACGCCCTGGTCCGGGGTGATCGTGGTGACGCCGGCGCGGGACAGGTTCTCGACCGACCCGAGCCGCTCGCCCATCCCGACGCCCGACCACAGCGACCACTCGACGGCGCGGAACCGGCAGTGCGGCAGCTCGGCGGCGAGCCGCTCGACCAGGTCGCTCTGCCATTCGTTCGCGACGGCGTAGTGCGCCTCGCCGCGCAGCCCGGCGCGTCCGGTCATGCTGCCGAACGTGACGACGAGCCGCAGCCGCGCGGTGTCGACGGCGGCGAGGACGGCCTCCAGCCCGGCGACCTTGGGGTCGATCGTGCGGGCGTAGTCGTCGTCGGTGAGCTCTTCGAGCAGCTTCGGGACGTTGCCGCCCGCGCCGTGCAGGACGGCGGTGACCGTCCCGAGCTCCGCCTCCGCCTCGGCGACGATCTCGGCGACGCGGGCGGCGTCGGTGACGTCGGCGCGCAGGTAGCGGGCGGTGACGCCGGCGGCCTCCATCCGTTCGAGGTTGGCGGTCAGCTCCGCGTCGCCGGCCGGGTCGGACCGTCCGACCAGGGCCAGCTTCGCGCCGCTCTCGCGGGCCAGGGCGAGCGCGCACTCGGCGGAGATGCCCTTCCCGCCGCCCGTGACGAGCAGGACGTCGTCCGGGCCGAGCGGCAGGTCGGTGCCGTGCGGCGCGACCGGCGCGAGGACGGGCTCGCGGCGGACGCCGCCGTCGTGGATCACCTCGCGGAACCGGACCGTGGCGGCGGCGTCGGCCGCGACGCGTCCGGGCGTCGCGGAGTCGGCGAGGTCGGCGGACACGGCGGTGGTCGCCACCCAGGGCGCCTCCAGGTGCAGCGTCTTGGCGAACCCGGCCGCGCCGGGCCCGTCCTGGACGATCACGCAGCGCGTCACGTCCTTGCCCGCGAGCACCGCTTCGGCGCCCGCGCGCAGCGCCGCGAGCCGCCCCTCCCCCGGCGGGACGATCACCAGCACGCCCTCGCCCAGCTCCGCCGCCTCCAGCGCCTCGCGCAGCGCGGGCGCGGCCGGGTGGTCGCCGACGACCCGCCAGGCGCCCGGGGTGCGCGGCGCGGCGCGTCCGGGCGCGGCGGTCTCGCGGCGGTCCACCGCGAAGGCCCGCACCCACGGGCCCACGCCCGGCGGGACGATCTTCGCGGCGGCGGCCTCCGCGTCGTCGCCTCCGGCGCCGCCGGTCGCCACGAGCTCCTGCAGCGTCTCGGCGACCTGGCCGAGCGTCGCGGTCGCGTAGCCGGTCGGCGCGGCGGTCTCGGCGAGGTCGAGGGTCCGCATGGCCTCGCCGACCAGCTCCGACACCACGATGGAGCTGAGGTGCAGGTCGTCGAGGAACTTGCTGTCCGCCTGGACGGCCTCCAACGGGAACTCGGCGCGGCGCGCGACCAGCGTGCGCATCAGCATCAGCGGGTCGTCGGTGTCGACCTCGCCGGGGACCTCGCCGCCGGGCGCGCCTCCGGTGGCGGCCGCTCGCGCGGACGCGGCGGCGAGCAGCCCCGCGTCCACCTCCGGGACGTCCTCGCAGAAGTTGTAGATGAACACCGGCTCGGCGTCCGGGTCGAACGGGCGGATCAGCCGGTCGGCGAACAGGTCGGCGACGCGGACGCCCGCGCCGGCGGCGAACGCGGCGCCGAGCGCGGCGAGCAGCCCGCCGAGCGAGTCCTCGTCGGTGCGGGTCGCGACGGCCGGGACCTCGGTGATCTCGCGGGCCAGGTGGGTGAGGACCTGGCCGGGGCCGACCTCGATCAGCAGGTCGGCACCGTCGGCGGCGGCCGAGAGCGCCTCGGCGAACAGGACCGGCGCGGTGATCTGCTCGCGCAGCAGGCCGCGCAGCTCGTCCGGCGCCATCGCGGCGGCCAGCGGCGCGCCGGTCACGGTCGAGAACACCTGGCGGCGCGGCCCGGCGAGAGGCTCGCCGGCGAGGCGTCCGGCGAACGCGTCGGCGGCGGGCGCGACGAGCGGCGAGTGGAACGCGTGCGACACCGGCAGCCGGACGGCCTGCAGCCCGGCCCGGGTCGCGCGTCCGATCACCCGCAGCAGCCCGTCGGACGGCCCGGACACCACGGTCTGCCCCGGCCCGTTGTGGCCCGCGATGACGACGCCGTCGTCCTGCTCGGCGAGCAGCGCCGCGACGGTCTCCGCGCCGGCGGACACGCCCGCCATCGAGCCGCCGTCCTCGGCCAGCTCGCTCATCGTCGCGCCGCGCGCCGCCGCGATCCGCAGCAGCGCGTCCTCGTCGAGGGCGTCCGCCCAGTGCAGGGCGGTGATCTCGCCGAGGCTGTGCCCGACCGCCGCCTGCGCCTGCACGCCGAGCCCGGTCAGCACCCGCAGCCCGGCCGCCGACGCGGTCGCGATGCGCGGCTGCGCCACCGCCGTCTCCACCTGGTCGGCGCCGGCCGGCAGCGCGGCCGCCTCGTACAGCTCGTCGACCGCGTCGAAGCGGCGGCGCAGCGCCCCGCCGTCCGACCGGGTGCCCGAGCCCTGGCCCGGGAACAGGAACACGATGCGCGGCAGCTCGCCCGGGCCGCCGACGAACACGCCGGCCGCCGGGTCGATGTGCCGGGCGGTCTCCGCCTCCGCGAGTTCGGCGACGCGGCGCAGGCTCGCCGCGAGCTTCGCCGGGGCGCTCGCGACGACCGCGGCGCGCCACGGCCGCCGGTCCAGCCGTCCGGCCAGGTGCGCCGCGAGGTCGGGCAGCTCCGACCGCGCCGCCGCCTCCGCCACCGCGGCCAGCGCGGTCGCGCGCTCGGCCAGCGCCGCCGGCGAGTCGGCGTCCAGCGCGAACAGCTCCGCGTCCTGCGGCGAGTTGATCACCGACCGGGTGCGGTTGCCGACGCGCGCGCGGCGGGACGGCCGCGGCGCCTCGACCACCACGTGCGTGTTGATGCCGCCGAAGCCCATCGCGCTGACGCCCGCGCGCAGCGGCACGCCCTCCGGCCACGCCTCGCCCTTGCGCAGGACGCGCAGCGCGTCGCCGCCCTCGTCCAGCAGCGGATGCGGCCGCTCGCACCCCGTCGTCGGCGGCAGCACGCCCGTCCCGGCCGCCTGCACGCCCTTGATCAGCCCGGCGATGCCCGCCGCCGCCTTCGTGTGCCCGATGTTCGCCTTGATCGAGCCGACCGCCGCCGGGACCCCGCGCGCGCCCGCCGCGCGGCGCGCCTCGATCAGCGTCTCCAGCTCCGCCGCGTCGCCGACCGCCGTCCCGGTGCCGTGCCCCTCGAAGTAGCCGACCTCGTCCGGGCCGAACCCGGCCCGCCGGTACGCCCGGTCCAGCGCGAGCCGCTGCCCGTCGGTCTCCGGGCGGGTGATGCCGCCCGCTCCGTCGGACGACACGCCCCACCCGTCGACGAACCCGTGCACGTGGTGGCCGCGCGCGACGGCGTCCTCCTCGCGCATCAGCACGACCATCCCGCAGCCCTCGCCGGGCCAGAACCCGGCCGACCGCTGGTCGTAGACCCGCATCTCCTCGACGGCCAGCGCGCCCGCCCGGGAGAACCCGATCAGCTCCGTCGCGTCCACGCTGATGTCGACGCCGCCCGCTACCGCGAGGTCCATGTCGCCCGCGACCAGCGCGTTGCAGGCGGTGATGACCGACAGCAGCGACGACGCGCACGCGCCGTCCACGACGTAGCCGCCGCCGTTGAAGTCGAAGTGGTTGCAGATCCGCCCGGCGATCGTGTTGGACAGCCCGCCGGCCAGCGAGTCGCCGTCCGGCACCGGGAACGGCGCCTTGTAGGAGTGCTCCAGCTCCGCCAGCAGCGCCGCGAGCCGGTCGCCCGCCACGTCGTCCTTGAGCGCGTCCGCCACCACCCGCCGCACGTACGGCCAGCGCAGCCGCATCTGCGCCGCCCGGATGCCCTCGCCGGTCAGCGAGTTGCCGACCAGCACCCCGGTGGTCTCGCCCGGCGCGCCGCGCCCCTCCGGGAACCCGGCGTCGGCCAGCGCCTCCGCCGCCGTCTCCAGCGCCAGCCAGTGCGTCAGGTCCGCGTTGCGGAACGTCGACCCGGCGACCTTGAAGCGGACCCGGTCGAACTCCCAGTCGCGCAGCAGCGCGGCCTCGGTGATGTAGATCTGGTCGGCGGCGTCGCGGTCGGCGCTGTAGTAGTCGTCCAGCCTGATCCGCTGGGACGGGATGCGCCGGAACGAGCGGCGCCCGGCCAGCACGTTGTCCCACAGCTCGCCGGGGGTCGCGGCGTCCGGGAACCGGCACGCCATGCCGACGATCGCTATTCGAGAACTCACGGAAAACCCTCCATAACGCGGGGCGGCGAACGGTCTGGTGTTTCCCGCGCGACGGAATCCGGGCATGCCGGAATGACCACCGCGCGGATGAGTGAAAGAAATACGGCGACCGCCGCGAATGGCGTCCCGGGAGCGCGCGGGCGACCACGTCGGCGCCCGCTCCACCCCAAGATCAACCTAAGTTACTCGACTGTAGGCAAGCACTCTCACCGACGTCAAGCGGCCGGACCCCTCAGCCGATGACAAATTTTCACCCCTCGTGAGGCCATTCTCGGCCCGCCCGTCCCCGCGCTGCACGTTTCCGCCCGACCGCCCCTCGAAGAGGTTCCCCATGCCCTTTTGACCGTTTCACCGCACACACCGCGACCGGGACGCCGCCGACCGTGATATCGCACCCATTCAATGGACGGCAAAACCAATAACCCCGCCCGGAAAATGAAAATTCAACCGTCCCGCCGCGGAGATCGTCACGCCCCGCGACCGGAAAACCGCGCACCGGAACCGGACTGCTCCTACCCTGGGAGCATGCCGGTGGATTACCGAGCCCCGAACATCAACGCGCGCAGCCTCGGGCAGCAGCTGCGGAAGATCCGGGAGCTCCTCGAGCTGTCCTACCCCGACGCCGCCGCCCTCGTCGGCCGCGACGCCGACTGGCTCGCCCGCGTCGAGACGGGCTTCGGCGACGCCACCCCCGAGCAGGTCGGCGCGGTCCTCGACGCCTACGGCGTGCCGGACAAGGTCCGCGCCGTCCTGGTCGACCTCGCGGCCCGCCCCGCCGGCCCGCCCTGGCTGGCCCGCCACGTCGGCCGCCTCAAGGCCCTCGTCCGCGACATCTACACCGTCGAGTCGGAGTCCCCGTACATCCACACGTTCGGCATCTCCCGCATGCCGGAGCTCACCTGGTGCGAGGAGTACGCCCGCCTGGTCTTCGGCCACCGCGAGACGGACCCCGACGAGGAGTGGGACCTGCTCCGCAACCGCCAGGAGCACCGCCCCTTCGGCGAGCCCCGCACCCTCGACGTCATCATCGACGGCTACATGCTGCAATGCGCCGGCCCGCACGCCGACGTGCTGCACACCCAGGTCACGCACCTGCTCGACATCGCCGCGGGCGCCCACGCCACCGTCCGCGTCGTCCCCGCGGGCGTCGGCGCGTACCCCGGCCTGCACGGCGCCTTCGACGTCCTGGAGTTCCCCGGCGTCACCGAGCGGATCTCCCTCGTCCACTCCGCCCTCGGCATCGACGCCGCCCAGGCCGACCTGTGGGACACCTGGAAGCTCGTCGAGGACAAGGCCCTCACCCCCGCCGCCTCCCGCACCCTCCTGGAGACCACCCGAACCACCCTCGCCGCCCGATAGCGAGGACGGCGGCGCGTCCCCGCCGCGGACGGGTGGTCATACTCGGGGGATGGGGAAGAGCTATGAGCGTATTGAGGGCAGGCTGCGGGAGTTCATCGAGGCGCAGCACATCTTCTTCACCGCGACGGCGCCGCTCGACGGGAACGGCACCGTCAACCTCTCGCCGAAGGGCCTCGCCGGGTCGTTCGCGGTGCTCGACGAGCTGACCGTCGCCTACCTCGACTTCGCGGGCAGCAACGCCGAGACGATCGCCCACCTGCGGGAGAACGGCCGGATCACGCTGATGTGGTGCGCGTTCGACGGCCCGCCGAACATCGTGCGGGTGCACGGGCGCGGCGAGCCGGTGTTCCGGGACGACCCGCGCTGGAGCGGGCTGATGCGCCATTTCCCGGACATCGACGTGACCCGGCACGGGCTGCGCGCGATCATCGTCGTCAGGGCCGAGAAGATCCGCGACACCTGCGGGTACGCCGTGCCGTTCATGTCGTACGAGGAGGACCGCCCGCTGCACGGGTCGCGGTTCGCGCGCGAGACCGACGAGTCGCTCGACGCCTACTTCCACAAGAAGGAGCACGTCGCGACCAGCATCGACGGGCTGCCGGGGCTGCCGCTTCCGCTGCCGCCGCTCCCCCGGGAGACGTGACCCCGCCCGGCCGGGACCGGGCGGGGTCACCTCTCAGGGGCGCCGGAAGGGTGCGGCGACGGCGGCCGTGGACAGCAGGGCCGTGAGGTCGGTCTGGTATCCGTCCCCCATGTCCTGCACCACCTTCGTGCCGAGGTAGCGGTACGTGCCCGGGGCCAGGATGATCGCCAGGCTGCCCGGGACCGTCCGGTCGTCGAAGGACCGGGCCAGCGCGATCCCCGGCCGCCCGAGCGCGTCCTTCTGGCCGCGGACGGCGTCGACGCCCGGGATCGTCGCGAGCGTCTGGAACAGCGCGGCCCGCAGGTCGGGCGGGATGGTCATGCTCAGCAGGCGTCCGATGCGGTCGAAGACGAGCTGGTCGCGCGAGCCCGTGTTGTCCGGGTTCTGGCCCCTGCCGTGGGCGGCGTCGGAGTACAGCCGCGCGCGGAGCGCGGACGGGCCGGTCGGCAGGGAGCGGACGTCGGCGTGCGGGCGCCGGTCGTCGTGCCCCGGGCCGAGGGCCGGAGTCCGGCGCGGCCGCGTCGCGGGATCGCAGCGGCCGCCGTACCTCTCCGAGTACGTGTCGAAGGCCGCCATCGATCCGTCCCGCCGGAGCCAGGTCTCCGTGCACTGGTTCCCGCCCGGCGCACCGGGGTGGACGACCAGTTCCCGCGTGTAGCTGTACGGCCCCGGCCCGACCTGGGGTCCGCTGCGGGCGGTGGCGGCGGCGTCGCGCAGCACCTCCGCGGCGGCGGCCGTCGCGGACCCGTGGCCCTCCGGCGCCACGACCTGCGCCATCGTGATCGCGGCGGCGGCCGCCGCCGCGGCCCCGGCGAGAAGGCCCATGGCCGCCGTCCGGCGGAAGCGCGGCGACCACCGGCGGGTGGGGCGCGCGGCGGCGGCGAGCCGGTCGCGTCCCGCGCGCAGCGCGTCGTCCGTGGGCGGCGCGACGCTGGTCCCGGCCTCGCGCAGCAGCGCCATCTCATCCATCGACGTCCTCCTCGGTGGGGTCGGCGCCGCCGAGCGCCGCGCGGAGCCGGGCCCGGCCGCGCGACAGCCGGGACCGGACGGTGCCCACGGGGATCTCCAGCGCCGCGGCCACCTCCTCGTAGGTCAGGTCGGCCCAGGCCACCAGGAGCAGCGGCTCCCGGTAGACCTCGGGCAGGCCGGCGAGCGCCCGGGCGAGCGGTCCCCGCAGCGCCTGCGCGGCCACCCGCGCCTCGCTGTCGACGGGTTCGGCGGCCGTCTCGCCGCCGAGCCGTTCCAGCAGCAGGTAGCGGGCCGTCTCGGCCTTGCGGTGCCGGGCGACGAGCCGGGTCGCGATCCCGTACAGCCACGGCCGGGCGTCCGCGCGGGCCGGGTCGTAGCGGCGCCGCTTGCGGAAGGCGATCAGGAACGTCTCGGCCATCAGGTCGTCGGCCGCGTCGGGTCCGAGGCGGCGCGCGACGTACCGGTGGATCGCGGGCGCGTGCCGGTCGTACAGGCCGGTGAACGCCTCCGGTTCCGCGAGCGATCTGCGGATCAGTTCGGCGTCGCCCTGCGCCGTCGCGGCCGGGCGGCCCGGGCGCGCCCGGATACCGATCACCACGCGGCCGGTCGTGCGGACGGCTCTGCCATCGGGGGCCTCCCAGGGTCGCGGTGTGCCTACACCGGTTATCCCTCGAACGGCGTCTCCGGGTTCCCGGCAGGTCAGCCGAGCTCGGCGAGGTCTTCTTGCGTGAGGCGGAGGCCGGCGGCGGCGACGTTCTCCTCCAGATGGGCCGGGGAGCCGGTCCCGGGGATGAGGAGGATGTTCGGGGAGCGGGCCAGCAGCCACGCGAGCGCGACCTGCGGGACGGTCGCGCCGTGGCGGGCGGCGACGGCGTTGAGGTGGTCCGCCGTGAGCGGCTGGTAGCCGCCGACCGGGAAGAACGGGACGTAGGCGATGCCCGCCTCGGCGCAGGCGTCCACGACGGGGTCGTCGTCGCGCTGGGCGATGTTGTACTGGTTCTGGACGCACGCGATCGGCGCGATCCGGCGGGCCTCGGCGACCTGCGCGGCGGTGACGTTGGAGACGCCGAGGTGGCGGATCAGGCCCTCGTCGCGCAGCGCGAGGAGGGTTTCGAGCGGCGCCGCGAGGGACTCGTCGGAGGTGCCGAGGACGCCCATCCGCAGGTTCACGACGTCCATGCGGTCCAGGCCGAGGGCGCTCAGGTTCGCCTCGACGGCCCGGCGCAGGCCGGACGGGGTGAGGCCGGTGTGCTCCTCGGCGGGCAGGTGGATGTCGGAGCCCTCGACCAGCGCGCCGACCTTGGTGACGATCACCAGGTCGTCCGGGTAGGGGTGCAGCGCCTCGCGGATCAGCTCGTTGGCCGACACCCCGTCGTGGGAGTAGTAGTTCGAGGTGTCGATGTGGTTCACGCCGAGTTCCACGGCGCGGTTCAGGACGGCGAGGGCCGTGTAGCGGTCGGGGCGGGGGCCGCCCGGCCAGCCCGACAGCCGCATCGCGCCGTACCCGATCCGCGCGACGTCCAGGTCGCCGCCCAGTGCCCACCGCTCCGTCATGATCGCCAGCCTAGCCTCCGGGGTTCACGGCCAGCGGTAGGCGGCGCCCTGCGCGGGGACGTGGTGCGGGAGGTAGCACTTCGTGGTGACGTGCTCGTCCTTGCAGTCGAGGCAGAGGTAGGTGCGGTGGCCGCGCAGGCCGCGGGCGCGGCCGCCGCAGGGCGGGCAGACGCAGGGCGACCAGCCGACGATGACGCGGCCGGGGACGAGGCGGTGGCCGCGCGGGCACAGAAACGGGACATGCACGACTCGAACATACTATCGAGTCATTCGGGAGGTAAGGTCAGGCCGGTGAGCGCGCCCGACCCCGACCCGGTGAGCGCGCCCGGACCCGATGTCGTGCGGCGCGCGCAGCGCGGCGACCTGATGGCGCTGGACGAGGTGCTCGCGGCGCTCGCCCCGTACGTGCGGCGGCTCTGCGGCCCGATCGCGCTGCAGGACGCGCCGGACGCCGCGCAGGAGGCGCTGATCGCGGTCATGCGCAACCTGAAGGCGCTCCGCGACCCGGCCGCGCTGCTCGGCTGGGTGCGGGTCATCGCCGTCCGGGAGGCGGTCCGGGTCGCCCGGCGGTCGGCGCGGGCCGTGCCCGCGGAGCCGGCCGACCTGCCCGCGCCCGGCGACCCGTCGCTGGCCGCCGACGTCCGCGACGTGCTCGACCGGCTGTCCCCCGAGCACCGCGCCGTGCTGGTGCTGCGCGACCTGGAGGGGCTGGACGAGGAGACCGCCGCGCGGATGCTGCGCGTCCCGGCGGGCACCGTCCGGTCCCGGCTGTTCCGGGCGCGGGCGCGGTTCCGGACGAGCTGGCGCAACGAAGGGAGCCCGCCGTGACCTGGCCCGCCGGAGAGCTGGACGACGTGCGCCGGCTCCGCGCGCTCGCCGCCGCGTACCCCGGCGTCCTGCTGGAGGAGGCGCTGCTGCCGGCCGCTTTCGAGGACGTGTGGACGGTGCTGGGCGACCCGGAGAACGGCTTCCCCGGCCTGGTGCCCGACGTCCGGTCCCTGCGCGTCACCGAACGCGAGGGCGAGCGGATGCGCGCGATGGTGCACGGACGGTCCGGCCTGCGCGCGCGCTTCGACATGGTGCTGCGTCCCGGCTGGTGCCTGATGCAGAGCCGTTTCCTGGTGTTCGGCATGGCGGCCGTTCCCGAAGGGAGCGCGACGCGCTTCGCCTACATGGCCGGGCTCCGCCTCCCGGGCATGCGGGTCGCGGGCCCGGTGCTGCGGCGCGCGGTCGGCCCGCTCGTCCTGCGCCGGTTCGTCCGGCGGTTCACGCCGCCGGAGTGACGCGGATCACGGGAGTGGTGCGGGACGTCCGCGTCCTCTTCCAGGCATGAGCATTCTCGAACTGGCGGCTCTCCTCGCCGCCGCCGTCCTCGGCCTCGACGCCGCACTGCACGTGTACTGGATGACCGGACGCACCTGGCCCGCCCGCGACGTCACCACCCTGTCCCTCGGCCTGCTGAACGCGGAGGTCCCGTTCACTCCGCGGGTCCTGGCACCGCTCGTCGCCGTCCTGACGGCCGGGGCGGTTGCCGTGCCGGCGCGGGCCGGGATGATCCTCACCGGCGTCCCCGGCTGGATCCCGGCGGCCGGGACCGTCGCCGTCGCCGCGGGCGTCGCCCTCCGCGCGGGCGCGGGCGTCGTCTGGGCGCTGGGCGTCGGAGCCCGCCGGGACTCCGCCTTCTACAAGCTCAACCTGGCCGTCTACACGCCGCTGTGCATCGTGCTGACGGCCGCGACCCTGCGCGTGGCCATCGGCTGACCTTCCGGGACGCCCCGGCCGTGGCGGTCCGCCGCCACGGCCGGGCAGCAGGGTTGCAAGGCGACGGGGTCAGGCGAGCCCGGCGTCGTGGGCGAGCAGGGCGATCTGGGTGCGGTTGTCCAGGTCCAGCTTCGTCAGGATGCTCGACACGTGCGCCTTGACGGTCGCCACGCTCATGAACAGCGCGGCGCCGATCTCGGCGTTCGACCGTCCCTCCGCGATCGCGACGACCACGTCGCCCTCGCGCGGGCTGAGCCGCCCGAGCGCGGCCCGCGCGCGCTCGTAGGCGCCCGCCTGGACGGCGGCGCGGTCCATCAGCCGACGGGTGATCCGCGGCGACAGGATCGGGTCGCCGGACGCCACCTGCCGGACCGCCTCGACGATCTGCGCGGGCGGCGTGTCCTTCAGCAGGAACCCGCTCGCGCCCGCGCGCAGCGCGTGCAGGATGTTCTCGTCGGTGTCGAACGTGGTCAGGACGATGACCTCGGGCGCCGGGTCGCGGCGGCGCAGGCCGCGGGTCGCGGCGATGCCGTCGACGCGGGGCATCCGCAGGTCCATCAGGACGACGTCGGGCGCGTGCCGGTCGGCGGCCTCCGGCACCTCCGCCCCGTCCGCCGCCTCCCCGACGACCGAGATCCCGTGCACGCCGTCCAGCATCATCGACAGGCCGGCACGGACCAGGGCGTCGTCGTCCACGATCAGCACGCGCAGGGGGCGGGTCACGCCGGCCATGGTAGCCAGGCGCGGAGCCGGAACTCCCCGGCGGCGACCTCGTGGTCCAGCCGCCCGCCCGCGAGGTTCACCCGCTCGGTCAGCCCGACCAGGCCCGTCCCGGTGCCGGGGGCGAGCGGGGCGGTGCCGTCCGGCGGCAGCGGGTTCCGGATGTCGATCACCAGCCGGGTGCCGGGGCGGCCCTCGATCGCCACCCGGACGGGACGGCCCGCCGCGTGCTTGCGGGCGTTCGTCAGCCCCTCCTGGACGACCCGGTACGCGGTGCGCCCGGCGGCGGCGGGCAGCGCGGCGGGCTCCTCGACGTCGTCGCGCAGCTGCACGCTGCCGCCCGCGTCGCGGGACTCCGCGACGAGCGCCGGCAGGTCGGTGAGGACGGGCTGGGGCCGGTCGTCGTCGCCGCCGTCCTCGTCCCGCAGCACGTTGATCACCTCGCGCAGCTCGTCGAGGGCCTGGTGCACCCCGGCGCGGACCACCCCGGCGGCCTGCGCGAGCTTCTCCGGCGGCGCGTCCGGACGGTACTCCAGCGCGCCCGCGTAGGTGGCGAGCAGCGACAGCCGGTGCGCGAGGACGTCGTGCATCTCGCGGGCGATGCGGGTGCGCTCCAGCATCCGGGCCTCGGCGACGCGCCGGCCCTGCTCGGCCTCGGCGCGGCGGGCGCGCTCGCGCAGCGAGGCCAGCAGCGCGCGGCGCGCCTGCGTCAGCGCGCCCCACCCCACCAGCGCGCCGTAGGCGAGGGCGACCAGCAGCACCCACCAGCCGTAGCTGATGCCGCCCATGGGCCGCCAGAGCCCGCGCGCCGCGTGCGCCGCGAGCCCCGCGGCGCCGACCGCGACCGCGACGGGGAACCGGCGCCGTTGCGCGATGTGCAACGCGCCGAAGGTCGCCGCCGGCGTCGCCGCCGGGGACAGCGCGGCCAGCACGGTCAGCGCGAGCGTGCCGGCCACCGGGCGCCACAGGACGAGCGGCGACAGCAGGCAGGCCAGCGCCCCGATCGCGATGTCCGGAGCGAGCGGCATCGGGTCCCCGGCGGCCCGGCCCCAGAGCGTCACCGCGCCGAGCGCCCCGACGGCGGCGACGACCCCGGCCGCGCCGGCGGCGAGCCGCGGGCTGCGCCGCTCCACTTCGCAGACGTCCTCGCTGTTCACGGGGCCAGCGTAGGACGGCCCCCGCGACCGCGACACCTACCGAAGTAGGGGGTGCCCCGGCCCCGGGACGGATCCGCCGCAGCCGCGCGCCCGATGCGCCGCGCCCCGCCCGGCGGCGATCGTTGCCGGCATGAACGAGATGACCCGAACCCCTCCCGCCACCGGAGGCGTCGCCGCCCGGCGCGCCCTCACCATCGTCGCCGCGGCCGGCGCCGCGCTGCTCGTCTGGGTCGCCGCCGACCCGATCGGCGGCGCCGGGATGCACGCCCGCGGCCAGCACGTCGGCCCCGCCGCCATCGTCGTGTTCACGCTGCTGATCGGGCTGGCGGGCTGGGGCCTGCTGGCCGTCATGGAGCGCCGCGCGAAGCGCCCGGCCCGCACCTGGGGCCTCACCGCCGGCATCGTCCTCGGGCTGTCGATGACCGGCCCGATGGACTCCGAGGGCCTCGGCACCTACGCCGCGCTGTCGGCGATGCACCTGGTCGTCGGCGCCGTCCTGATCGCGGGCCTCGGCCGCACCGCCGCGCGCGCCCGCTGCTAGTCCGCTGCTAAGAGGCGGGCTTCGTCGTGTAGCAGTAGTTCGACTTGCCCTTGAAGTAGTGCTGGGCGCGGGGGTCGTCGTACCGCCAGCGGCACCCCGCGTCGAGCTGCGCCTTCGACATCAGCTGCGCGGCCCGCTTGTGGGCCACGCAATACGCGCCGGGCTGCGGGGTGTCCCGGTACTCCTCCCACTCCCAGCCGAGCTTCGCGCAGTACGCCGAGAAATGGCCGGGCCCGAGCTCGACCCGCTTGTACGACGGTGTGGACGACGGCCCGCCGGACGGCTTCCTCGACGGCGCCGTCCGCGACGTCGGCGAGCTCGGTCCCGGACTGGCGCCCGGGCTCCGGCTCGCGCTCGGGCTCTCGCTGCCGGGCACGTCCGCACGTCCCGCCTCCCCGGCGCGCCCCTGGTCGGCGACGGTGCCCGGCGTCCCGTGCGGCGACGCGTGCGGGCCGCCGCCCGTCTCGCCGTCCGCCATCTGCACGATCCCGAACACGGCCGCGCCCGCGACGACCGCGGCTCCGGCCCCGGCCAGCACGCCCGCCCGCCGCCGGACGCGCCGCCGCTCGTTCGGGACGGTCGACGCGTCCGCCGCCGGAACCGCCCCGGACGAGACGGGCCCGGGCGGCGGGGCCGCCGGAACGCCGCTGCCCGCCGGAACGCCGCCGGGGGCGGTCTGCTGCGAGCGCCGGACGAGCCGGTCCAGCACGTTCTGCGCGGTCGGACGCCGCGCCGGGTCCTTGGCGAGGCACTCGGCGAGCAGCCCCCGCAGCGGCTCCTCGACGCCGTCGAGCCGCGGCGGCTCGTGCGCGATCCGGTTCATCACGATCGGGATCGACTCGTTGCCGAACGGCGGGCGGCCCGTCGCGGCGAACACCATCGTCGACGCCCACGCGAACACGTCGACCGCGGGCCCGAGCTCGCCGGGCTGGAGCTGCTCGGGCGCCATGTACGCGGGGGTGCCGACGGCGCGGCTCACGACGGTCTGCGCACCGGACAGCGCCCGCGAGATGCCGAAGTCGATGACGCGCGGGCCGTCCGCGGCGAGCAGCACGTTGTGCGGCTTGAAGTCGCGGTGCACCACCCCGGCGTCGTGCAGCGCGACCAGCGCCGTCGCCGTCGCGATCGCGAGCCGGTCCAGCGCGCTGCCCGACCGCGGCCCGCCCTGCCGGACGACGCTGCTCAGCGGCGGCCCGTCGACGTACTCGCTGACGATGAAGCGGCGGTTGCCGAACGCCCCGGAGTCCAGCACCTGGGCGGTGCAGAACCGCGCGACCTGCTTGGCGGCCTCCAGCTCGCGCGCGAACGTGTCCAGCGCGCCCGGATCGCCCGTCAGCTGCGCGTGGAACAGCTTGACCGCGACGCGGTCGCCGCCGCCGTCGGGGACGGCGGCGTAGACGACGCCCTGCCCGCCCTCCCCGATCCGCCCGGTGATCCGGTAGCCGCCGAGGCGCGGCGGGTCGGTGGGTTCGAGGGGATGGAGGTCCGGCACACCGGCACTATAACGACGGCGACGCCGGGTTTTCCCGGGGTTGACAGCGTCTGTCCGGCGGGCCGGGTGCTCGCCCGGGGCGGGCACCCGGACCCGGACGAAAGGCGGGTCAGTGGTCGCGGTGGGTGAGCAGGTGCGCCACCGACCGCAGCTCCGCGGCGGCCGCCGGGACGGGGTCCGCGGCGTCCAGCTCGGTGAGGGCGCGCGCGACCAGCGCGTCCGCCTCCGCCGCCGCCCACGCGCGCCCGCCCGCCGCCTCGATCAGCGCGGCGGCGCGGGCCGGCTCGTCGCCCGCGAGCGCCCCGCGCCGCAGGTACAGCGCCGCGAGCTCCTCCCCCGCCGCCGTCCCGGACGTCAGCGCCGCCACCACCGGCAGCGACTTCTTCCGGTTCCGCAGGTCGGAGTGGACGGGCTTGCCGGTGACCTCCGGGTCGCCCCAGATGCCGAGCAGGTCGTCGACCAGCTGGAACGCCAGCCCGAGCCGCTCGCCGAACGCCTGGAACCGGGACGCGCGCCCGGCGCCGCCCCCGTACAGGGCGCCGAGCGCGCACGCGCCGCCGAGCAGCGCGCCGGTCTTCCCGCCCGCCATCGCCAGGCACTCGGCCAGCGTGACGTCGGCGCGGTCCTCGAACGCGGTGTCCGCGCTCTGCCCCTCCACCAGCTCCAGGACCGCGCGGCTGAGCACCCGGACCGCGCCCGCCGGGTCCGGGGACGGCGCGTCCGCGAGCGCCTCGTAGGCGCCGGCGAGCAGCGCGTCCCCGGCGAGGATCGCGGCGCTGACCCCGAACACCGTCCACGCGGTGGGCCGGTGCCGGCGGGTGCGGTCGCCGTCCATGACGTCGTCGTGCAGCAGCGAGAAGTTGTGCGTCAGCTCGACCGCGACGGCGGCCGGCAGGGCGGCGGCCGCCGTCCCGCCGGCCGCCTCGGCCGCCAGCAGCGTCAGCGCCGGGCGGACGGCCTTGCCGCCCGCCCCCGCCGCCGGGCGGCCCGCCTCGTCCCGCCAGCCGAAGTGGAACTCGGCGATGGCGCGCATCGAGCCGGGCATCGCCTCGACCACGGCGCGCATCGCGGGCTCCACCAGGTCCCGGCTCCACGCCAGGATCTCGGCGGCGGATCGGGCGGAGGTCTCCACCGGCATGTCCCGTCCTCCCGTCAGCGGCCGATCTCGACGTTCTCCAGCACGCCGAGCGCGTCCGGCACCAGCACCGCGGCCGAGTAGTAGGCGCTGACCAGGTAGGACAGGATCGCCTTGTCGTCGATGCCGGTGAAGCGCACCGACAGGCCGGGCTGCACCTCGTCGGGGATGCCGGTGCGGTGCAGCCCGATGACGCCCTGGTCGTCCTCCCCGGTCCGCATCGCGATGATCGAGGTGGTGCCGGTCGGGCCGATCGGGATCTTGTCGCACGGGTAGATCGGGACGCCGCGCCACGCCTGGACGCGGCGCCCGCCGTCCACCTCGGCGGTGCCCGGGTACACGCCGCGGCGGGTGCACTCGCGGCCGAACGCGGCGATCGCCTTCGGGTGGGCGAGGTAGAAGCGGGTCTTGCGGCGCCGGGCGAGCAGGTCGTCCAGGTCGTCGGGGGTGGGCGGGCCGCCGCGGGTCTGGATGCGGTGCCGCAGGTCGGCGTTGTGCAGCAGGCCGAAGTCGCGGTTGTTGACCAGCTCGTGCTCCTGCCGCTCGCGGATCTCCTCGATGGTGAGGCGGAGCTGCTGCTCGATCTGGTTCATCGGCTTGTTGTAGAGGTCGGCGACGCGGGTGTGGACGCGCAGCAGCGTCTGCGTGACGGCCATCTCGTACTCGCGGGGCGAGGCCTCGTAGTCGACGAACGTGCCGGGCAGGACGGCCTCGCCCTCGTGACCGGACGCCAGGTCGATGGCGGCCTCGCCGTGCCGGGTCTGCGGCGGCTTGGGCGCGTCGCGGTACTCGTCCAGGCGCGCGCGCAGCGTCTCCGAACGCTCGGTGAGCTCGACGATCGCGGTCGGGGACAGCGTCAGCACGATGGCGGGGGTGAGGGCGCGGAACGTGTGCGGCCACTCGCCCGCGTCGCCGAGGAGGGCCTCGTCGCCGAAGAAGTCGCCGCCGTCGCGGATCGCGACCTGCGTCTCGCCGCCGTACTCGCCGGTCCCGATCTCGGCGATCTTGCCGTGCGCGATCAGGTGGACGCGGTCGAGCGGGTCGCCGGCCGTCGCGATCGTCTCGCCGGGCGCGTACTCGGCCTGCGTGAACCGGCCGGCGACGGCGTCCAGGACCATCGCGTCGAGCCCCTTCAGCTGCGGCAGCTCCGCCAGCTCGCCGGGGATGACGCGGACGTTGGCGCCGTCGTTGACGAACGTCACCCGCCCGTCGCCGAGCTCGTAGGTGAGGCGGCGGTTCACCCGGTAGGTGCCGGCGTCCGCCCGCACCCACGGCAGCAGCGTCAGCAGCCACCGCGGGGTGATGCCCTGCATCTGCGGCACGGACTTGGTGGTCGTCGCGAGATTGCGCGCTGCCCGCGTGCTCAGGGCCAGCTGCGGGTCGGTCATGTGCCGCTACCTCCGGGGATCGCTGGTTGGGTCTGGCTGTGCCGCACCGGTGCGGGGCGCGCCGGCCGGAACGGTGTGCGGGCCGCCGAGGCGCCGAGCCCGGACGGGCCGGACGGGACGCGGAACCGCACGGGCGGGACAGGCGGCGGGGCGGCCGGCGGGGGCGCGCCCGCGGGCCGGGCGTACCGGCCGGTCGTCGTGGACCAGCGCAGGTCGCCGGCCATCCAGCGGCGCATCGCCCGGACGTACCGGGCGAGGCCGTCGCGGGCGGCGGCGTCCAGCCTGGACTCGGCGGCGAGGATCGGCAGCTCGGCGGTGGCGGTCCGCTCGAACTGCCGGACGCGGGCCTCGACCAGGTCGGCGACGATGTCGGCGGCGCGCTGGGTCCCGCAGCCGAGGAACCGCTCGACGGCCACGACCGCGTTGTTGAGCCCGTCCTCCCCGGCCTCCTCGGGAGCCGCGACCTCCTTGGGGTAGGAGAGCAGGTCGTTGCGGAGCCCGGCGATGTCGGCGAACGTGTCGTGCAGCGCCTGCATCGGCGTGGACGCGAGGACGTCCGGCGGCAGCCCGCCCGCGTGGGCGTGCCGCAGCAGCGCGGCGGTGAACGCGGCGCCGCTCGTGCGGCGGCGCATCTCGATGTAGTCGACGGGGTCGGGGACGCGGTTGTGGACGAGCCCCGCCAGCTCCCACAGCCAGCTGTCGGCGAGCTGCCGCAGCGCGTCGTCGAGCCCGGCGCGCTCGTCGCCGGACATGGCCTCCCCGGTGCGGGCCCGCAGGTCGGCGAGCCCGCGCTCGACCGGGTCGGACGGGACGTGCGCCTCGGGCGGCGCGAGCAGCCGGGCCGTGTACGCCCTGGCGCCGAGCAGGTCGCGGGGCCGCTTGAACCGTTCGGCGAAGAAGTCGTCGAAGAAGAACCGCCACAGGTGCCAGTCGGCGATGAGCTCCAGCTCGGGGCCGGGCGCGTCGGGGTGGGTGAGCGCCGCGAACATCGCGTAGTCGGCGGCGTCGAACGCCTCGGGCGTCCACGTACCGGGGACGTCGACGTCGAGCATGCCCATCTTCCGCGCCCACTCCGCCGTGTGCGCGCGCAGCCCGGCGACCCGGGGGTTGAGCAGCGGCTCGTACGGGAGCGAGAACTCGGGCATCCGGAAACCTCCGCCGCCGGCCCCGGCGTCCGGAGGCCTGGTCAGCGACCGGATCCGCACCGCCGACGTCCCGAGCCCGAGCAGCCCGGCGACCTCCGGCAGCCCGGGCGGGACGCGCCGCCGCACCGCGCCCTGGTTCATGTAGCGGCTGGACCGCAGGTGCCACTGGTGCCCGCCGGACTGCCAGTCCTGCAGGCCCCGCGCGTAGCGCAGCACGTCGCCGCGCTCGGCCGGGCTCAGCGCCTCCTCCTCGAACAGCACCGGCAGCTCGGTGACGGCCGTGTGCTCGAACTGCTGCATCCGGGACGTGAGCAGGTCGTTGGTGATCTCGGCGGCGCGCTGCGGACCGGTCCCGAAGAACCGCTCCATCACCAGGACGCCGTTGTTCACCTCGCCCTCGCTCTCGGTCTCCCGCTGGTAGGAGAAGATGTCGTTGCGCAGGTGGACGGCGTCGGAGAACGCGTCCTTCAGCACCCGCAGCGGGCGCGTCCCGGCGACCCGCGCCGGCACCTCCGCGCCCGCCGCGACCTCGACCAGGTCCGCCGACCACGGCGCGCCGCCGACCTTGCGGCGCATGTGCACGTAGTCGATCGGGTTCGGGACGCGGGACTCGTCGATGTTCGCCAGCTCCCACGCCGACTCCTGCAGCAGGTTGCGGGTGCTCTCGGCGAACCGGGCCCGCCACTCCCGCGACATGAGCGGGACGGTCCGCTCCCACAGGTCGGCGAGACCCCGCTCGACCGGGTTCGCCGGCTCCGGGGGCGGCGGTCCCCCCGCCTTCACCGGCATGAAGGCGGGGAGCCGCGCGAGGTACTCCTTGGCGCCCGCGAGGTCGCGGGGCCGCTTGTACCTCTCGAGGAAGTGGTCGTCGAAGTAGAACACCCACACGTACCAGTCGTTCACCAGGTCCAGGACGGGACCGGGCGCGTCCGGGTGCGTGTACGCGGTGAGCAGCGCGTAGTCGTGCGCGTCGTACTCGTCCTCGTCCCAGACCTCGGGCCCCGTCTCGTCGGGGCCGAGGATCCCCATCTCGTGCGCCCAGCGGCGGGAGTGCGCGCGGGCCGCGTCGACATGGGGGTTCAGCCGCGCGGGGTGCGGCACGTAGAACTCGGGGAGTTCGAACGGTCGCACTACGCCGCACCGCCGTGCGCGACCTCGACGGACTCCAGCATGCCGAGCGCGTCCGGCACCAGGACGGCCGCCGAGTAGTAGCAGCTGACCAGGTAGTTGATGAGCGCCTTGTCGTCGATGCCCATGTACCGGACGGACAGCCCCGGCTGGTACTCGTCCGGCAGCCCGGTCTGGTGCAGGCCGATGACGCCCTGCGCCGCCTCGCCGGTCCGCATCAGCAGGATCGAGCTGGTCGCGGTCCGGCTGACCGGGATCTTGTTGCAGGGGAAGATCGGGACGCCGCGCCAGCCCGGCACCTTGTGGCCGCCGACGTCGACGCTGTCGGGGTAGACGCCGCGGGCGCTGCACTCGCGGCCGAACGCCGCGATCGCCTTCGGGTGGGCGAGGAAGAACGCCGGGTCCTTCCAGACGAGCGTGAGCAGGTCGTCCATGTCGTCGGGGGTGGGCGGGCCGGACCGGGTGTGCACCCGCTGCGCCAGGTCGGTGTTGTGCAGCAGCCCGAAGTCCCGGTTGTTGACCAGCTCGTGCTCCTGCCGCTCGCGCAGCGCCTCGACGGTCAGCCGGAGCTGCTGCTCCACCTGGTCCATCGGCTCGTTGTAGAGGTCGGCGACGCGGGTGTGCACCCGCAGCACCGTCTGCGCGACGCTCAGCTCGTACTCGCGGGGGGAGCCCTCGTAGTCGACGAACGTGCCGGGCAGCACGGGCTCGCCGTCGTGCCCGGACGCCAGGTCGATCGCGGCCTCGCCGTGCTCGTTGCTCGCGCGGTCGGGGCTCGCCCGGTAGGCGTCGAGGTGCTCGCGCAGCGAGGCGGACTGGCCGAGTGTCTCCTGGAAGTCGGCCTCGCTCATGCTGAGGACCGTCACCGCGGTGAGCGCCTTGACGGTGTGCTCCCAGGTCGCCGGCTCCGCCCCCTCGTCGGAGCCGACGAGCGCCTGCTCGCCGAAGAAGTCGCCGTCGGCGAGGGTCCCGTGCACGGCCTCCGCGCCGTACTCGCCGGACCCGACCCGGCTGAGCTTGCCGTGCACGACGAGGACGACCCGGTCGATCGGCCGGCCCTCCTCCACGATGACGTCGCCGGGCTCGTACTCCTGCTGGGTGAAGCGGCCGGCGAGGGCGTCCAGGGCCAGGTCGTCCTCGTAGCCGCGCAGCGGGGGCAGCTCCCCCAGCTCGCGGGGGATGACCCTGACGTCCGCGCCGGTCGTCACGAACGTCACCCGCCCGTCGCCGACCGTGTAGGTGAGCCGCCGGTTGACGCGGTAGGCGCCGCCGGACGCCTCCACCCACGGCAGCAGCTTCAGCAGCCACCGGGAGGTGATCCCCTGCATCTGGGGGACGGACTTGGTCGTGGTCGCCAGGTTCCGCGCCGCAGAGGTACTGAGGCTCAACTGCTCTTCCGTCACGTCCACACCACCGATTCGTCGTGGGTCTGCCATGGATCAGCCAACGGAGACGCTACCGACCGTAATCGAACGGGCGCAACGAGCTATATGTTCGCCTACGGGCCACAGAAGTCAGACCGTCCGGCGATAGCCCGGCGCGAGGCCCGCGGGAGCGCGCCGCCCGGCCGGCCGGGCGCGGCGTGCGGCGGCGGGCGTTCGACCAGCGGTTTTACCGTCCATGAAGGTTTCGCCGCAGGTCAGAGGGGGTGTGACGTGACGCGAATCACGCTGTCCGGCGGCCCGGGCAGGGAAACCCGGGCCGCATCCTGGTGTTACGCCTGATGAGCATCGGACGCGGGACGGACGCGTCCGGCCGGAGACGGAGGGAGGCCCCCGGTGACCACCGTGTGGACCGCGCTGGCGATCGAGACGACGGCCGCGCTCGTGATCGCGGGATCGCTGGTGGGCTGGGCCCGCCGGCACTTCGCCCGCTGACGCGCCCCGTCCCCCGCCCGCGCGGCGGGGGTCAGCGCCGCGCCCCGGAGCCCACCGGTTCCGGGGCGTTCTCCATCCCGACCCGCTCGATCGGCACGTTCGCCGTCTCCTTGATCATCAGGATCGGGACCAGCGCCACCGCCGCCGCGATCATGATGTAGTACGCCGGCACGTAGTTGCTGCCGGTCACGTCGATCAGCGACCCGACGAGCACCGCGGCGGTCCCGCCGAACAGCGACGTCGAGATGTTGTAGCCGATCGCGAACGCCCCGTACCGCACCTTCGTCGGGAACATCGCCGGGAACGTCGCGCCGATCACCGCGAGCATCAGCACCAGCAGCCCGCCGATGATCGCGTACCCGAGCACGATGCCGAGCCAGTTGTTGGTCTGCATCAGCGCGAACGCGGGCCAGCTCAGCAGCAGGAACCCGACCGCCGCCATCAGCAGCACCGGCCGGCGCCCGATCCGGTCGGACAGGTGGCCGGTCGGCAGGATCACCGCCATCATCGCGGCCTCCACCCCGATCGTCACCAGCTGCGACTTCACGCTGCCCATGTGCAGGAAGTCCACCAGGTAGGACGGCATGAAGGTGAGCAGCGTGTAGTCCGCGACGTTCAGCAGGAAGACGATCCCGATCAGCATCAGGATGATCTTCCAGTAGTGCTGGAGCGTCTCCTTCAGCGGCGACCGCGCCTTCTTGCCCGCCTCCTCCATCCGCTGGAACGTGGGGGTGTCCTCGATCCGGGTCCGCACGTACAGCCCGACGATGCCGAGCGGCAGCGCGAGCAGGAACGGGATCCGCCAGCCCCAGGAGTGCATCGCGTCGTCGCCGACCGCGAGGTTCACCAGCAGCACGAGCCCGGCGCCCATGATGTAGCCGGTCAGCGTGCCGAACTCCAGGAAGCTGCCGAAGTAGCCGCGCCGGTTCGTCGGCGCGTACTCGGCGATCATCGTGGCGGCGCCGCCGTACTCGCCGCCCGTGGAGAACCCCTGGACGAGCCGCACCGCCAGCAGCAGCAGCGGCGCCGCGATCCCGATCGCGGAGTAGCCGGGCAGGATGCCGATCACGAAGGTGGAGCCGGACATCAGGATGATCGTGGTGGCGAGCACCCGCTTGCGGCCGAGCTTGTCGCCCATCGGGCCGAAGAACAGCCCGCCGAACGGGCGGGCCAGGAACGCCGCGGCGATCAGCGCGAACGAGCGCAGCGTCGCGCTGCCGGAGATGTCCGAGGGGAAGAACTTCGTGCCGATGATCGAGGTCATCACCCCGGCGCTGAACACCCCGAAGTCGAACCACTCGATGCAGTTGCCCATCGCGGACGCGATGACGGCCTTGTGCACCGCGCCGAGGTCCACGTCCTCCCGCGCGGCGTGGTCGCCTCCGCTGGCCGTCCCCGTCCCGGCGGGCTCCGGACCGGACTCTGCGTTCATCCGCACCTCCCGGCTTCCCTCTGCCCGAAGATCGGCGGAGTTAACGCCCGGCGGCCGCGGCCCGATGGCGCGGCGGAGGCGCGCGGCTACGCCCTGCGGACGTTCTTCGCGGTGTCCTCGTCGTCCTCGGTGTCCGCGGTGCCGTCGACGGCGGCGGGGTCGGGACCGGGCTCCGCGGTCGCGTCCTCGGCGCCGCTCTTGACGCCGTCGCCGAGGGTGTCGCCGGGGTCGCCGCCGAGCAGTTCGTCGGTCAGCTCGGGGAGCGCCGCGGTGCGGGCCGGGTCGTCCTCCACGAGGTCCTCGTCGTCCTCCGGGATGGCGACCAGCGCCTGCGTCTCCTGCGCGCCCCGGGTGATCACGCCGCTGGCGAGGATCGTGTTGCGGTGCCGCAGCGCGCCGTTCTCCCGCAGCAGGTCGTCGACCTCCGCGCGGGCTCGCGCGATCCGCCGGCTCAGCCGCACGTGCACGAGGAACCCGCCGGCGGCGAGCCCGATGACGAAGCCGGCGACGGGGAACCCGACCAGCGGCGGCGCGAGGGTGGCGACCAGCGCCACGACGACCAGCGCGACGACCGCCGCAAGTGCGCCAAAGTGCTGCTCCATCCAGTCCAGGACGGCGTTGACGCGCTTGGGAATCCTCACTCGGCTTCTCCTCCACTCGGCTCGGGACGGGCCGCTGCGCCCGGCAGGGCATCTGGGGGCAACGATCGGCCGGCGCCGCCGTGTTCCAGCGGTCCGCGCACGGGCTGTCGGCCTCTGGAGGTCCGGCGGCCGGACCCTCCGCGCCTCGCGGCCCGTTCGAAGTGCCGAGCCACCGCGCGAGCGCGCTATCTGACCGGGGAGGCGATGCCGGAGGCGAGCCTTCCCGGGAAGCTCGCGAAGCGAGTTCGCGCTCGCACAAGCACGGTCAGGGGCCGAGCCGCCAGGCGAGGCCCCTGGGCCGTGGTTGCAATGAACACAGCCTAACAGCATGTGATGAGGGAGCCGTACGGGAGGCGGACGGTCACGGGGTGTGATCATTTTCGGCGCCGGCCCGCGCACCGGTGCGACCTGCGTCGCTGCGGTGCCGTCCGGGATGCGAGCACGGCCCCGCGCCGAATATCGTCAATGAATATGAGCGAACACTTTGACGTCGTGGTCCTGGGCGCGGGCCCGGGTGGATATGTCGCCGCGATCCGGTCGGCACAGCTCGGGCTGAAGACGGCGATCATCGAGGAGAAGTACTGGGGCGGGGTATGCCTCAACGTCGGCTGCATCCCCTCGAAGGCGCTGCTGCGCAACGCCGAGCTGGCGCACATCTTCACCCAGGAGCAGAAGACCTACGGGATCAGCGTCGAGGGCAACGTCACCTTCGACTACGGCGTCGCCTACCAGCGCAGCCGCCAGGTATCGGACAAGCTCGTCAAGGGCGTCCAGTTCCTGATGAAGAAGAACAAGATCACCTCCTATGACGGGCGCGGGACGTTCACCGACCCGAACACCCTGCAGGTCGCCAAGGCCGACGGCGCCACCGAGACCGTGACCTTCGACAGCTGCATCATCGCGGCGGGCGCGCACACCAAGCTGCTGCCCGGGACGTCGCTGTCGGAGCGGGTCGTCACCTACGAGGAGCAGATCCTCAGCTCCGAGCTGCCGGAGAGCATCGTCATCGCCGGCGCGGGCGCCATCGGCGTCGAGTTCGCCTACGTCCTGCACAACTACGGCGTCAAGGTCACGATCGTCGAGTTCCTCGACCGGATGGTCCCGAACGAGGACGCCGACGTGTCCAAGGAGCTGGCGAAGCGGTACCGCAAGCTCGGCATCGACGTGCTGACCTCCACCCGGGTCGACGGCATCGACGACTCCGGCGACAAGGTCAAGGTCACCGTCACCGGCAAGGACGGCGCCCAGCAGGTCATCGAGGCCGACAAGGTGCTGCAGGCGATCGGCTTCCAGCCGAACGTCGACGGCTACGGGCTCGACAAGACCGGCGTGCAGCTCACCGAGCGCGGCGCGATCGACGTGGACGGCCGCTGCCGCACGTCCGTCCCGCACATCTACGCGATCGGCGACGTCACCGCCAAGCTGATGCTCGCGCACGCCGCCGAGTCCATGGGCATCGTCGCCGCCGAGACCATCGCGGGCGCCGAGACGATGGAGCTCGACTACGTGATGATCCCGCGCGCCACCTACTGCCAGCCGCAGGTCGCCTCGTTCGGCTGGACCGAGGCGCAGGCGCGCGAGCAGGGCTTCGATGTCAAGGTCGCCAAGTTCCCCTACAGCGCCAACGGCAAGGCGCTCGGCCTCGGCGAGGGCGACGGCTTCGTCAAGCTGATCAGCGACGCGAAGTACGGCGAGATCCTCGGCGGGCACCTGATCGGCCCCGAGGTCACCGAGCTGCTGCCCGAGCTGACCCTCGCCCAGCAGTGGGACCTGACCGTCCACGAGGTCGCCCGGAACGTGCACGCGCACCCGTCCCTGGGCGAGGCCGTCAAGGAGGCCGTGCACGGCCTCGCCGGCCACATGATCAACCTCTGATCCGATCCGGCGTGCCCGCCCGCCGCGGACGGGCACGCCGCCTCGCGTGGGGCGTCCCGCCGTCCGGTCAGCGCAGCACGGACCGGGCGAGCCGGGCCGTCCCCTCCCTGACGCGCTCCTCCCCCAGGTCGGGCAGGAGCGCCGCGACGTGCTCGGCGGACAGCGCCGCGAGCAGGGCGTGCGCGGCGTACTCGGGGTCCTGCGCGCCCGCCGCCAGGATCGCGACATGCCGGTGCCAGAACCGGTACGCGCCGATGCGGTACCGCGCGCCCGGTGACGCGGTCTCCGACATCCGCACGAGCGCCAGATGCTCCAGCAGGTAGTCGAGGTACGCCCCGGCGAACGCGACCAGGCGCTCCTCCTCCCCCGCCCCCGGGCCGAGCGGCGGCGGCCCGTGCAGGATCGCCTCCTGCAGCACGCGCTCCCGCGCGTCCAGCAGCGCGACGGCCAGCCCCGCCTTGTCGCCGAAGCGCCGGAACAGCGTCCCCTTGCCGACGCCGGCCTCGGCCGCCACCTGGTCCATCGACACCGCCTCGACGCCCCGCTCGGCGAACAGCCGGCCGGCCGCCTCCAGGACCGCCGCCCGGTTGCGGGCCGCGTCCGCGCGCTCCTTGGGCGGCGGGGTGCGGAGCAGTTCCAGGGGCGTTGCAGAAGCGGACTGCGGTCCGATATCGTCTCGAGCCATAACCGGACTATAGTCCGTCTTCTCTGGAGGCACAGCCATGACCGCACTCATCGACCGGGACGAACTCAAGGCGGCCATCGACGCCGGCGCCGTCACGGTGGTCGACGCGCTGGGCGGCGAGTACTACGCCAAGCAGCACCTGCCCGGCGCCGTCCCGCTCGTCGCGGCCGACGTCAATGCGCAGGCGCCCGCCCTGCTGCCCGACCGCGCCGCCGCGATCGTCACCTACTGCTCCAACCCGGCCTGCGCCAACAGCGGCCAGGTCGCGGACCGGCTCACCGCCCTCGGCTACACCGACGTCCGCAAGTACCGCGAAGGCATCGAGGACTGGGTGGCCGCCGGGCTCCCCACCGAGTCCGCCTGACCGCCGGGACGGGCCGGGCGCGCACACCGCCCGGCCCATGCGCCCGCAAAGCGTCGCCTGGACGTCACTTAGAGTGAGCACATGGGGGGAACCGAAGAGGACCGGCTCATCGAGACCGCGACGCGGATCTTCGCCGAACTCGGGTACGACGGGACGTCGCTGCAGATGATCGCCGACGCGGCGGGCCTCGGCATCGACGCCGTCCACTCCGTCGCCGCGACCAAGGCGGACCTGTACCGCGCCGTGATGCGCAACGCCGACGAGGTCGAGGAGGCCGCCCTCCGCGAGGCGCTGGCCGTCTTCACGCCCGACCGGAGCGGCGTCCTGATGCTCGCCGACGCCTACCTCGACTTCTACGTCTCCCACCCGCGGGTCCTGGCGCTCTGGCAGCACCGCTGGATGGGCGACGCCGCCGACCTGCCCGACCTCGAGGAGCTCTACACCCAGCCCCTGTCGCGCGACATCGCCGACACCGTGCGCGGCCTCGTCCCGCCCGACGTCGACCCCGACTACCTCATCTGGAGCGTGGTCTGGTGCGTGTACGGATTCCTCACCGGCGGCGTCGTCCGCAGCGGCCCGGGCGAGCCGCCCCGCCGCCACACGCCGAGCAGCGCCCCGTGCCCCCACGACGACGTCGAGGGGTTCCGCGCCTTCCTGCACACCATGCTCGACCACCTGTTCACCCCGCTGCCGCGCCCGCCCGCCTGACATCCGCGCGGTGCGCAACGAATCGCCGCCGCGCCACCGCAAGACGCAACGAATCCGCAGGTCAGCGCAAGGTCGACGCATTGGAATGCGCGGCTTTCGTTTCTAGGCTTTCGCTCAGTCGAGTCCTTTTGGAAGCCCCAGGAGACGAGCATGACCGTGATGCCGGCAACGGAGCCGAGCACCCCGCGGCGGACCGCGGTGCGGCGGCACTACCTGATGTGCCGTCCCGAGCACTTCGCCGTGACCTACGCGATCAACCCGTGGATGGACCCGGCCGCCGGCGCGGACGCGGGGCGGGCCGTCGCGCAGTGGGAGGCGCTCCGCGCCGCCTACCTCGCCCTCGGCCACGAGGTCAGCCTCATCGACCCGATCGAGGGCCTGCCCGACATGGTCTTCGCCGCGAACGGCGCCCTCGTCGTCGGCGGGCGCGCGTACGGCGCGAGGTTCACCTTCCCCGAGCGCGCCGCGGAAGGCCCCGCCTATGCCGACTGGCTCCGCAAGAACGGCTTCCCGGACGTCCTCCTGCCCGAGCACACCAACGAGGGCGAGGGCGACTTCCTCACCCTGGACGACGTCATCCTCGCCGGGACGGGCTTCCGCACCGACATCGCCGCCCACCAGGAGGCGCAGGAGTTCCTCGGCCGCCCGGTGGTGACGCTGCGGCTGATCGACCCGCGCTTCTACCACCTGGACACCGCGCTGTTCCCGCTCGGCGGCTCCAACGTCGCCTACTTCCCGGGCGCCTTCTCCCCCGGCAGCCGCGCGGTGCTCGAACGGCTCTTCCCCGAGGCCGTCCTCGCCGGCGAGGCGGACGCGGCCGTCCTCGGCCTCAACGCCGTCTGCGACGGCCGCAACGTCGTCATCAACGCCGAGGCGACCGGCCTGATCGGCACGCTGCGCGACCACGGGTACGAGCCCGTCCCGGTGGACCTGTCCGAGCTCCGCAAGGCGGGCGGCGGCCCCAAGTGCTGCACGCTGGAGCTGCGCCCCTGACGCGCCTGCCCGGCGGCGCCGCCTTCCCGGTGCCGCCGGGAACGAGGCCGCCGCCGGTCATGGGGCCGCGCCGGTCATGGGGCCGCGCCGGTCATGGGGACTCGCCGTCCATCTGGGTGAAGTCGACGTCCCATAACACGACGTCGGCGCCGGCGAGCTCGGCGAGTTCCTCGACGCCCTCGGGGGCGCGGAGCTGGACGGCGACCCAGGGCTGGTCCTCGCCGCAGCCGGCGACGAGGAGTTCGAGGGACGAGTACATGGGCAGGACGCGGCGGCCGTCCTCGAACCGGCTCAGCGCGAATTCGGCCAAGGCGTCGCCCCGCTGGAAACGGCGGGAGGGCACGTACACGACCTTTGTCCAGGCGGCCGTGCCGCCGTCCTGCCCGTCCGCCACCCGGTGCCTCCCTGCGGTCGCCGATCAAAACAGATCAACTCTACACATCCGTGTCCACCGAGCGTCAACGCATATCTGACCGCGCGGACGACGCATTTACGGTCGGCCGGGGAATGGCTTTTCCGGCGCCTTTATCGGCTTTCGGAGAGGGCGATGTGGCGGCGGGTCAGGTGGCGGGTGCGCAGCACGCCGGCGACGCCGACCGTCCAGATGAGGACCTGGACGGTCCAGGCGGCGCGGAAGGCGGACGGGGTGAACTCCCTGCCGGGCGACAGCGCGTCCAGCACGAGGCCGATCAGCAGGATCGTGATCAGGGCCGCGACGAAGCCGCCGACGTTGACGATGCCGGTGGCGGTGCCCTGCCGGGCGGGCGGGTTGAAGGTCCGGGCGTAGTCGAAGCCGATCATGGCGCCGGGGCCGCCGAGCGCGACGCACACCACCAGCAGGACCAGCAGCCAGGACGGGGCGGGCGGCGGCCAGGCGAGGACGGCGGCCCAGGCGCCGGCGTTGGTCGCGACGATGCCGAGGACGAGCCGCGACCGGCGCAGCGGGTACCGGGCGACGAGCCGCCCGACGAACGGCCCGGAGACGACGTTGGCCAGCACGAACAGGGTGAGCAGGGCGGACGCGGCGGAGGGCCGCATGCCCTGGCCGGACACGAGGTACGGGTAGCCCCACATGAGCGCGAACGTGTTGGACGAGAACTGGGTGACGAAGTGCGTCCAGAGGCCGAGGCGGGTGCCGGGGTGCCGGAACGCGGCGCGGAGGTCGCGGCCGACCTGGCGCAGCGACGGTGACGCGGTGCGGACGGCGCCGGGCGCGGAGTCGCGCAGCACCGCGACGGCCAGCACGCCGACGAGGACGCCGAGGGCGGCGGCGGAGCCGAACGCGGTGGTCCAGCCGGGGCCGTGCAGCAGCGCGACGAGCGGGACGGCGCTGAGCACCTGGCCGAGCTGCCCGAGCAGGCCGGTGAGCTGGGTGACGACGGGGGCCTGCCGGCCGGGGAACCAGGTGGCGACGATCGACAGCACGCTGATGAAGGTCATCGCGTCGCCGGCGCCGACCAGGACGCGGGCGGCGACGGCGGTGCCGACGGAGGTGGAGACGGCCATCAGCGCCTGCCCGGCGGCCATCAGCAGCGCGCCGCCGGCGATCATCCAGCGGGGGCCGACGCGGTCCAGCAGCAGGCCGACGGGGATCTGGAGGCCCGCGTAGACGAGGAGCTGGAGGACGGTGAAGGAGGCGAGCATGCCGGCGGACGCGCCGAAGCGGTGGACGGCGTCAACGCCGGCGACGCCGAAGGACGTCCGGTGCAGGACCGCCACGACGTAGGCGAGGACGCCCACTCCCCACAGCGCCCAGGCGAGGGGCGCCGCGCTCCGCTTCTCCAGGGACTCCAGGGGGTTTTCGGTACTTTGGGCGGTCTGCACGTAAAGTTACTTTAGGTCACGTTCTCCGGTGGCCCGGCCCCGGACCCGGCGGTCCCCGATGGCCTACGGTCGGTGCTGATGAACGCTGACGAGGAGCGATGGAGGGCCGAGCGGGCACGGCTGAACGCCGAGCGCGACCGCCTCGGGCGCGTCGCGAGCGACGGCCTCTACCCCGGCGTCCCGCGCGTCGCGGGCACCCGGCTGATGTGCCGCGAGGAATGGATCCCGGACGCCCCGGTCCCGCTGGAGGACGTCCTGCTGGAGTGGGACCCCGCCCCCGCTCCGCCCGCCGTCGCCGCGCCGTCCGACGGGCTCCCGAACGGCTACCGCACCTACGCCGAGGCCATGGCCGCGCTCGCCCCGCCGCGGATCTTCGACGACCGGCCGAGCTACCGCCTGCTCGCCGCCGCCCCTCCGGTGCTGCGCTTCGGCCCCGGCCGCTACTTCGACGGCGTGAACGTCGGCGAGGCCGCCGCGCACGAGCTGGCCGCCGGCCGCGACGGCCTGCGCCGCCGCGTCGGCGACCCGCGGGACCTGCGGCGCCGGACGGCGCTGTGCGCGATCACGACGCTGACGGTCACGGTGTCCGGCGCGTACGTCCTGCACTGGCGGGACCCGGCGAAGGTCGCGCACGCCGGCGGCCTGCACCAGGTGATGCCGGTCGGCGTCTTCCAGCCCTTGGCGGACGAGCGCGCGGACCTCGACCTGTGGCGCTGCATGGTCCGCGAATACGCCGAGGAACTGCTCGGAATGGACGAGGACTACGGCGACGATTTCGTCCAGGAAGAATGGCCTTTCCACCGGACGATGACGCGCGCGCGCAATGAGCGCCGTATCCGCGCCTATTTCCTCGGCCTCGGCGTGGACCCGCTGACGTTCGCGCTCGACCTCCTCACCGTCGTCGTGATGGACGACGCGGCCTTCACGGAACTGTTCGGAGACCTCGTCGCCGTCAACGACGAGGGCCGCGTGTCCCTGGCGAACCTCGACGCACCGATCCCCGAACCGATCCAACCGGCCGGCGCCGCCGCACTGGCCCTGGCCCGCGCACACCGCGCCGCGCTGGGCATCCGCGCCTGACCGTCAGCCCTCGCCTGACCGTCAGCCCTCGCCTGACCGTCAGCCCTCGCCGAGCGCCTGCCGGCTGAGCGCCCTCAACTCGTCCAGCGCGTCGTCGAGGTGGTCGATGATCTCCGACGGGTCGGGGATCAGGTCGCGGCAGGCGACGATGCCGACGTCCACCTTGCCGTCGTAGGAGAAGACCGTGATGTTCATGCCGCCGCTGACGTCGGTGATCACGGAGATCGGGTAGTAGCCGAGCACCCGCGCGCCGCACAGGTACAGCGGGAACTGCGGGCCCGGGACGTTCGACACGACGAGGTTCACCGGCCGCAGCGACACCGCCGACGCGGCCTGCAGCGCGAACCTGGTGACGGCGCCCGCGACGGGCGCGGGCAGGAGCCCGCTCATCTCCCGCACCCAGCCGCCCGACGACGCGGTGAACCGCCGCTTGACCAGGTCCATGTCGCGCCGGACGGCGGCGTACCGCTCGGCCGGGTCGGGGATGTGCGTGGCCAGCGGCGTGCTCATGATCGACACCTGGTTGCCGCCGGGGCCGCCGCCGCCCGCGCGCCGCAGCGACACCGGGACGCCCGCGACCAGCGGGCCGTCGGGCAGGTCGCCGCGCTTGTCCAGCCACTGCCGCAGCGCCGTCGCGCACAGCGCCATGACCACGTCGTTGACGCTGCCGCCGAGCCCGCGCCGGATCTCCTTGACGTCCGCGAGCGGCAGCTCGCCGCAGGCGACGGCGCGGCGCCGGCCCACCGGCCGGTTGAACGGGGTGGGCGGCGCGGCGACCCGCGGCACCGGCGGCGCCTCCGGCCGGCGCAGCGCGGCCTGCACCGCCGACGACACGGACCCGACGCCGGGGATGGACGCGAGGCCGGGGATCTCGTCCAGGTACGGGGCGCTCCGCGCGAGCGACAGCGCCGACCGGACGGGGTGCGCCGCCATCCGCAGCAGCCCCGTCCCGACCATCGCCGCCGGGCTCGGGGCGCGCGTGGGAGCGGCGTCGTCCGGCGGGAGCTCGCGGGGCTCGGGCGACAGGTCGAGCAGCGCGGCGAGCGTCTCGGCCGCCAGCACGCCGTCGATCGCGGCGTGGTGCACCTTCACGTACACGGCGACGCGGCCGCCCTGCAGGCCCTGGATCAGGGCGATCTCCCACAGCGGGCGGGACCGGTCGAGCGGCTGCTCGTGCAGCATCGCGACCGCGTCGGCGAGCTGCCGGTCGTCACCCGGCGCGGGCAGCCCGATCTCGACGATGTGCTTCTCCGGCGCGAAGTCCGGGTCGTCCTCCCAGTACGGGAAGTCCAGGCCGAGCGGCACCCGGACGAGCCGCCGCCGCAGCGGCGCGGCCAGGTGGGCGCGCTCGCGCACCAGTCCGGCCACCATCGCGGTGGTGAGCCGCCCGCCCGGGCACGACGCGGGGTCGAGCACCCCGAGGCCCGCGATGTGGGCGTGCACGTTGCCCATCTCGGCGTTCAGGAATGTGGCGTCCACGCTGGTCAGCTGGGTCATCCGATCGTCCCGTCCGCTCGTCCGGCACTTGCCTGCCCTCCCAGGTTTCGGCGGCGGACGCGGAACGTCAACGCTTCGCGTCGGGAAGTAACGCCGACTTAACGGGACGTTTCACCCGGTTCATCTGCCGATTCGGGCAACCAGGAAACCTTTTCCCGATCCGCCGTCCTTATGTGGTCAGGAAACGTCACAGGCCTGATCAAGAAACGGTTCGGCCGCGGGCCCGGTGATCACCGCACTAGGCTGGTGCGCCATGACGGCACGCCCCCTCACCGAGATCGTCGAAGCCGGCTGGGCGCAGGCCCTCGCCCCCGTCGCCGGGACGATCGCCGCCGCCGGCGACTGGCTGCGCGCCGAGGTCGCCGCCGGACGCCGCTACCTGCCCGCCGGGAACCTCATCCTGCGCGCCTTCACCCAGCCGTTCGACGACGTCCGGGTACTGATCGTCGGGCAGGACCCCTACCCCACGCCCGGCCACCCGGTCGGCCTCAGCTTCTCCGTCGCCCCCGACGTCCGGCCGCTGCCCGCCAGCCTCGTCAACATCTTCCGCGAGTACTGCGACGACCTCGGCCACCCCGAGCCGTCCAGCGGCGACCTCACGCCCTGGGCCGAACGCGGCGTCCTGCTGCTGAACAGGGCCCTCACCGTCATGCCGCGCAAGCCCGGCTCGCACCGCGACAAGGGCTGGGAGCAGGTCACCGAGCAGGCCATCCGCGCCCTCGCCGCCCGCGACCGCCCCCTCGTCGCGATCCTGTGGGGCCGCGACGCCCGCAACCTCAAGCCGATGCTCGGCAACGTGCCCTGCATCGAGTCGCCGCACCCGAGCCCCTACTCCGCGAACAGCGGCTTCTTCGGATCCCGCCCGTTCAGCCGCGCCAACCAGCTCCTCGAACAGCAGGGCGCCCAGCCCATCGACTGGAAGCTCCCGTAAGAGCCGGCTGAACGCGCATACGGAAGACCGGACCGCAGCCGCCGTCACGGGCAGGCACGCGGAGCGAGTGCAGCGAGCGCAGCGGGCCTGCCCGCCGACGGACGACGCGTATC
>NZ_JBEZJL010000055.1:0-71274 GCF_040651755.1 Actinomadura sp. NPDC048394
GACGAAGTCCATCGCGAAGCGACGCCGAAGGCGCCCTTGACTTTGGAGGGGCGGCCCCGTACGCAAGCGCCACCCCACCACCCGAACACCCCTCTCGCCGATGCCCTCAAACACCCTTATTCAAGATCCCCGAACACCTTCGCCGAACTCCACAGAAGATCCCCACGACACCACACGGCACCACCCTGAAGATCGTTGCCCGATCAGCGCCCGCCGCACCTGACCCGACCTCCAAAAAAACTTCGCACCGCCCACTTCAACCACATCCGCGCAGCACCCTCCTCGGACCAGCCCCAACCCCAGCCCCAGCCCCAGACACACCATCACCCACCCACCCCCTCTCTCCCCCCACCTCCCTCCCGTCGAGGGATATTCGGTCGACCTCGCCAGCCGGACTATCTATGGTCGACCGGATGTTGAGCGATGCGCAGATCGATGAGTTCGCCGAGCGCGGCTACCTTGTAGTTCCGCAGGTGGTCACCGGCGACATCCTCAACAGCGCGATCCAGCGGATCGACGAGGTCATCGCCGCCGAGCCGCCCGCCGGGGACAAGCATGGGGCCCACTTCTACTTCCTCGACACGAAGGACGAGCCGACCCTGATCGCGCCCCTGACGCGCAGCGCGGCATTCGGCCTCGCCGAGGAGCTGGCCGGTCGCGGCACGTTGGAGACTCCCGGCCAGGTTCAGATCTCGTTGAACATCCCGCCGTACTCGCATCGGCCCGGTGCGCCTCATATCGATGCGGCCAATGCCGAGCCGACCGGTGGGCCGGTCCGTGGCACCTTCACCATGCTGGCCGGGATTTTGATGACCGACCAGCTCGCCGAGAACTCCGGCAACCTTTGGGTCTGGCCGGGGACGCATCTGACCCACGCCGACTATTTTCGCCGGCATGGCCCTCAGATGTTCTGTGCCTACCCTCCGATCGACCTTCCCGAGCCCTTGCAGATCACTGGACGCGCCGGCGATCTACTGCTCGCGCATTATCTGCTCGGGCATAATATCGGCGGCAACTACGAGTCCGAGCGGACACGCCGCGCGCTGTATTTTCGGCTCAGCGGTGTCGACCATGCACGCCATCGCGAAGAGTTCCTTCAGGACGCATGGCTGGACTATGAGTCCATCTCTCGGCGCTCCCAATAAATGAGGCCGCCATGAGGTTTAAAGGAAAGGCAGCCGACCTGCGTTGGTTCTGGCGCCTGCGGTGACGGCCATCCGCGCCCACGCGTTGAGACAAGTAGTCAGGTTTCTAGGACGAGGTTCCGATGCGGGCGTAGGAGGCGGGACGGCTCAGGCGGAGGTAGAGCGCGAAGGCCACGCCCAGGACGGCGGCGGCGAAGATGAGCCCCGGCAGCGCCCACGTGAGCGCGGAGCCCTTCTCGGCGCCGAGCAGCGCGTCGAAGTTGAGCAGGCTCGCGACGAAGACGGCGCCCAGCCCGGCGCAGGCGACGGCGGGGGCGATGAGGCGGTTCCAGGCGTTCTCGCCGCGGTGGTCGTGCGCGAAGTAGGCCACGACGGCCGCGGACGTCAGGGCCAGCAGGAGGATGACTCCGAGCGCGCCCAGGTTGGTGAACCAGTTGAAGAGGGTGAGGACGGGGTCCTTGCCGGAGAAGGCGAAGACCGCCACCACGACCGCGGCGAGCACGGTCTGCGTCAGCGATCCGATGTGCGGTGAGCCGTGCCGGTCGTGGGTACGGCTCAGCGGGGCGGGCAGGACGCCTTCGCGGCCGAGGGAGAAGAAGTAGCGGGCCACGGCGTTATGGAAGGACAGCAGCGCCGCGAACAGGCTGGTGACGAGGAAGAGCTGGGCGAGGTCGGCGAACGGCTTCCCGACGTGCTCGGCGGCGAGGGCGAAGACGAGGCCGGGCCCGTCCTTCTGGGCGCGTCCGATGATGCCGGCCGTGCCGGTGCCGACGGTCATCGCCCAGGCGGTGAACGCGTAGAAGACGCCGATGACGGCGACGGCGATGTAGGTGGCGCGGCTGATGGTCCGGCGCGGGTCGCGGCATTCCTCGCTGTAGAGGGCGGCGGCCTCGAATCCCATGAAGCTGGCCATGGCGAAGCAGAAGGCGGCACCGACGGCGCCGTCGCTCGCGGCGTGGAACCCGAGCGGGCCGAGGGACACGCCGGACGGGGCGTCCGCGAGCTGGGCGAGGTCGAAGACGAGGACGGTGAGGAACTCGACGGCGAGGAGCACGCCGAGGACGCGGGCGTTGAGGTCGACGCGCCGGAATCCGAGGACGGCGACGACGGCGACGCCGAGCAGCGCGACCGTCCACCAGGGCAGGTCGAGGCCGGTCTTGGCCTTCAGGAGGTCGGCAGTGGTGAAGCCGAACAGCCCGTACAGGCCGATCTGCATGGTGTTGTAGGAGATGAGCGCGACGAAGGCGGCGCCGACGCCGGCGGCGCGGCCGAGTCCGTGGGTGATGTAGGCGTAGAAGGCGCCGGCGTTGGTGATGGAACGGCTCATCGCGGCGTATCCGCCGGTGAAGACGGCGAGGAGCACCGCGAGGATCACGTACAGCAGCGGGATGCCGACGACGCCGGTGACGGCGAAGGAGGTCGGCAGGCCGCCGGCGGCGACGGTCAGCGGCGCGGATGCGGCGACGACGAAGAACACGATCTCGGGGACGCCGATGCGGCGGCGTCCGGTGCCGGAGGACGAGGGGGACACGACTTCGGGGATCGCCATGTGCGGCTCCAGTGCCGGGACGGCGGGCCCTAGATCGTTTGGGCCCGCACGATTTCGCTGCCGTGGATCGTACGGGCTCAAACGAGCCCCGACAAGGGTAGATTCGCAGTCGGCCCGCGCGAAGGCGCCGGGCCGCACCCGGGGAGGACGCGCGTGACCGGCCATCACACACTGCAAGAGACCGAGCAGGCGATCCAGCGGCGGCTCGGCGACGTGCCGCTGCGCCACGACGCGATGATGGCGGTCTCGAACATCTACCGCGCCGCGGCCGCGATCCGGCAGCACTTCGAGAGCTCGGTGCTGCGCGGCGCGGACCTGACGTGGACGGCGTTCGTCGTGCTGTGGGTCGTGTGGATCTGGAACGAGATGGAGACCCGGCACGTCGCCGAGGAGGCCGGCATCTCCAAGGGCACGCTCACCGGCGTGGTCAAGACGCTGGAGGGGCGCGGGCTGATCGAGCGCGGCTCGCACGCGACGGACGGGCGGCTCGTCCTGCTGCGGCTGACCGACAAGGGGCAGGAGCTGATGCGCGGGCTGTTCCCGGCGTTCAACGCCGAGGAGGCGTTCGTGGTGGAGCGGCTGAGCGGGGACGAGAACCGCGCGCTGGCGCAGACGCTGCGCTCCGTGGTCGAGCACCTGGAGGAGGAGGGCGACGCGCGCCGGGAGGTGCTGCGGGCCGAGTCGCCGTTCCCGCCGCGCCGCTCGGGCCGCCGCCCCCGCACCTGACCAGCCCTCGCACCCGACGAGCCTCCCTGCCTGAGGAGTCTCCCCACCCGACCGGCCTCCGCACCCGACCAGCTCCCGCACCCGACCAGCTCCCGCACCCGACCGGCCTCCGTACTCGCCCCGGCCCGCGGCGCGCCGGCGCCCCTTGCCCGCGATCGTTTGGGCCCTTACGATGCGCCCATGACTCCCCGCTTCGTGCTCGTGCTCAGCGAGAACTGGACTCTGACCACCGGCCGCGACCTGCCCGTGCTCGTCCGCTGGGCGCGCGAGGCCGAGGACGCCGGCTTCGACGCGGTGATGGTCAGCGAGCACGTCGTGCTCGGCCCCGACGCGGGCGCGGACGGCGTGATGGGCAATCCCCGCGAGTACGCGCTGCCCGGCAACCAGGACCCGTTCACCCCGTGGCCCGGCTCGCTGATGCTGCTGGGCGCGATCGCGTCCGTCACCACCCGGATCCGGCTCGCGGCCGCGGCGGTCCTCGCGCCGCTGAAGCACCCGCTCGCCCTCGCCCGCGACATCGGCACGCTCGACCTGCTGTCGGAGGGGCGCCTGGTCGTGCAGCCGACGGTGAGCTGGAGCCGCGACGAGTACGCCGCGCTCGGCGTCCCGTTCGCCGAGCGCGGTGCGATCCTCGACGAGCAACTGGAGATCTGGGACCTGCTGTGGCGCGGCTCGCCCGTCTCCTACCGCGGGAGGCACTTCGCGTTCGAGGACGTGTACTTCGAGCCTCGCGCGTACCGTCCCGACGGCCCGCGGATGTGGTTCGGCGGGCAGCACCTGCACGCCCGGCTCCTCGACCGGCTCGTCCGGTACGGGCACGGCTTCCACCCGCTGGGCCGCCCGACGCCGGACGAGCTGGAGCGGCTGCGGGCCGGGATGGCGGCGGCGGGACGGGACGCGGCGAACCTGGAGATGATCGGCGGCTGCCGCCCGGTGTTCCCCGACGACGACTCCGTCTCGCCGCTGGAGCCCGCCCTGGAGAGCATCCCGGAGCAGCTCGCGCAGGGCTTCACGACGTTCTGCATCAAGCCGTCGCAGTTCACCGACGACCCGGACGGCGTCGGCGCGTTCTGCCGCGAGGTCGTCAAGCGCACCGAGGCCCTGCTGGCCTGAAAAACGCCGCCGCCCCGACAGAGACGCCGCCCCGACAGAGACGCCGCCCTGAAGAGACGTCCGGGCCTGCGCGCGCGGCGCAGGCCCGGACCACCCCGACCACCCTTCAGCGGCGCGGTTTGCGGATCCCGCGGAACTCCCAGTCGCCGCCGAACGCGGTGGAGACGACCTCTTCGGACGCGGTCGGCTGCGCGCCGCAGTCGTCGCGGATCGGCACGGGCCCGGCGACGATGTGGTTGCGGAGGCGTCCGAGCCCTTCGGCCTCGACCTCCACGACGTCGCCCGGCCGGACGGGGCGCGAGTTCGCCGGCGTGCCGGACAGCAGCACGTCCCCGGGGCAGAGCGTGATGGTGCGGGCGATGTCGGCGACGAGGTAGTGCATGTCCCACTCCATCTCGTCGGTGTTGCCGTCCTGCACCAGCTCCCCGTTGACGTAGGTGCGCAGGTACTTGCCGTGGAAGTCCCAGCCGGTGACGAGCCCGGGGCCGAGCGGGCACAGCGTGTCGGAGCCCTTGACGCGCAGCATCGACCCGGCGTCGGTGTCGCGGAAGTCGTGCAGGCCGTAGTCGTTGGCGACGGTGTACCCCGCGATGTACGCGCCCGCGTCGGCGGGCGCGATGTTGCGGGCCGTCCGGCCGATGACGATGGCGATCTCGCCCTCGTAGTTGAGGTACTCGCAGCGCTCCGGACGGACGACGGCGCCGCCGTGCGCGTTCAGCGCCGAGACCGGCTTGTGGAAGTAGGTCGGCGCGGGCGGCAGCTTCGTCTGGAACTCCTCGACCCGGCTGCGGTGGTTGAGGTGCACCGCGATCACCTTGGACGGCTCGCAGGGCGGCAGGTGGACGGCGTCGGCGGCGCGCACCCGGCGGCCGTCCGCGCTCACCAGCTCGTCGCCGTCCCGGATCACCTGCGTGGCGGCGCCGTCCAGCAGTATCCGTCGGTACTCGCGGGTCTGCGGGGCGTCCCCTGGGCGGGCGCTGTCGGGCATCAGGAGGTCCATCCGTTCTCGGGGCGGTCGAACCAGATGTGCACCTGGCCCGTTCCGACGGAGTTCTCGTACCGGCTGTAGAGGCGTCCGGGGGCGCGGCACGCGTGCTCGCCGAGGGCGCCGATCATCATCAGGTAGTGGCCGAAGCGGGCCTCGGGCTTGAAGGTGAGGAAGTCCGGCATGGTGTCGAGCACGCGGGCGTGGTCGCCGTCGCGCAGCCAGGCGATCCGCTGCTCGTCGGCGGCGCGCGCCTCGGGGGTGAAGATGTGCTCGGGGCCGGACGCCTCGTGGTCGCGGATGGCCCGCAGCGGCCAGAACGTGTGCGACAGCGCGCCGGACGCGATCAGCAGCACGCGCCGGTCGGTCGCGGCGACGGCGTCGCCGAGGGCGCGGCCGAGGCGCAGGAAGTCCTCGGTGTCGGCGGTCTGGCACACCCCGATCGACATCCACCGCTTGCCGGGGAGGCCGAGGTACGGGTCGTCGCGCACGCCGAGGTGCGTCCACAGGTTGACGGTGGCGTAGAAGATCGGCAGGTACGGGTCGTCGATCGGGGTGATCCACGTGCCGTGCTTGTCGGCGAAGCCCGCCACCGCCCGCGCGAGCTCCGGGTCGCCTGGAAAGTCGTACGGCATCCGGCACATGCCGCGCGGGAGCTCCTCGGACGTGTACAGCCCGGCGCGGCGCTCCTGCGCGGTCGTGACGAACTCGACGGTGGTGGCCCAGTGCGAGTCGAGGACGACGACGGTGTCGTAGTCGTCGCGTTCGAAGACGTCCGCGCGCAGGTTCCTCAGACCCGAGACGAGCGTGGTGTCCTCGCCGTGGTTGAGCTCGCGGCGGGTGACCTCGGGCAGGACGATCGTGGGGACGTGCGCGAGGAGTCCCGCGCCGACTACCTCGCCCATGGGGCCGTCACCGTGTTCTTCACGTCGCAGTAGAAGTCGAAGCTCCAGTCTCCGCCTTCGCGTCCCATGCCGGATTCGCGGGCCCCGCCGAACGGCGCGCGCAGGTCGCGGACGAAGAAGCAGTTCACCCAGACGGTCCCGGCGACGAGTCGCGAGGTGACGCGCCGCGCGCGCTCCGGGTCGCCCGTGGCGAGGGTGGCGGCGAGGCCGAACCGGGTGCCGTTGGCCATGGCGATGGCCTGTTCTTCGGTGTCGAACGTCTGGAGCGTCAGCACCGGCCCGAACACCTCCTCGGTGAGGATCTCGGCGCCTTCGGGTGCCCCGGTGAGCAGTGTGGGGCGGTAGTAGAGCCCGCCCAGTTCCTCGTTCGGCCCACCGCCGAGGAGAGCGCGCGCGCCGGCGTCCTTTGCGCGCCGCACGAACCCGTCGACGCGTTCGAGGTGGCGGCGGTGGATCTGCGGGCCGATGTCGGTCGCCTCGTCGCGCGGGTCGCCCTGTTTCAGCGCGGCGGCCTTCGCCAGGAACCGCTCGGTGAACTCTTCGGCGACGGACGACTCGACGAGCAGCCGCGTCGCGGCGAGGCAGACCTGCCCCGCGTTGTCGTACTGCTCGACGGCGAGGTCGACGGCCAGGTCGAGGTCGGCGTCGGCGAACACCAGCAGCGGCGACTTGCCGCCCAGTTCCAGCGACAGCGGCGTCAGGTTCGGCGCGGCGGCCGCGGCGATCGCCTTCGCGGTCGGCACCGAGCCGGTGAAGCTGATCCGCCTGACGTCCGGATGCGCGGTGAGCGGGCCGCCGACCTCGGCGCCGTAGCCCTGGACGACGTTGAACACCCCGTCCGGCAGCCCGGCCTCGGCGGTGATGCCGGCCAGCAGCGACGCGGTCAGCGGCGTCCACTCGGCGGGCTTCAGCACGACGGTGTTCCCGGCCGCGAGCGCGGGCGCGATCTTCCACGTGGCCAGCATCAGCGGCGCGTTCCACGGGGTGATGAGCGCGCAGACGCCGGCCGGGTCCCAGCTCACGTGGTTGGCGTGGCCGCGGGTGTCGAAGTCGTCGTGCCCGAGGTTCAGCAGCCAGTCGGCGAAGAACCGGAAGTTGTGCGCGACGCGCGGCATCACGCCGCGCCGGTGCGAGCGGATCAGCGCGCCGTTGTCGGCGGTCTCGACCTGCGCGAGCTCCTCGACGCGCTTGTCGACGCCGTCGGCGATCGCGTGCAGCAGCCGCGCCCGCTCCTCCCGCGACGTGCGGGACCAGGCGGGGAACGCGGCGCGGGCGGCGGCCACCGCCGTGTCCACCGCGTCCGGGCCGCCCCGGGCGATCTCGGCGATCGGCCGCTCGCCGATCGGCGAGACGTCCTCGAACGCGTCCGCCGCGCCGACCCGCTCGCCGCCGATCCAGTGGCCGGGCTCGACGGCGACGCCGGCGACTGTTGCCATCGCTGCACCTCCAGTTTGTTTGGTCCCAAATAATCTAGGAAGCCGGGATGGCGGAGGTCAACCCGGCCGGGTTAATGTTCGGTCCCAAACGATTTTCGCAGGACCGTGCTCGCAGGAGGGCCATCCGTGACCGACGTCCCGTACCGGGAGTGGCTCGACCGGGCCGCCGTGCTCGCCCCGCACACCGGCCACCACATCGACGGCGCGTTCCGGGACGGCGGCGCGACCGTCCCGGTGGTCTCGCCGCGCGACGGCGCTGCCATCGCCCGCGTCGCGTCCGCCGGGACCGCCGAGGTGGACGACGCGGTCGCCGCCGCCCGCCGCGCCTTCGACACCGGCCCCTGGCCCCGCCTCGCCCCCGCCGAGCGCAAGGCCGCACTCCTGCGCTGGGCCGGCCTGGTCGAACGCGACCGCGAGACGCTCGCGCTGCTGATCAGCCTCGAGATGGGCAAGCCGATCACCGAGGCGTACGGGATCGAGCTGCGTGCGATCGCCGGCTGCCTGCGCTGGTACGCCGAGGCCGCCGACAAGCAGCTGGACGAGGCGCCCCGCACCGCGCAGGGCTCGCTGGCGCTGGTGACCCGCGAGCCCGCCGGCGTCGTCGCGGCCGTCGTCCCGTGGAACTTCCCGCTGACGATGGCGGCATGGAAGATCGCCCCGGCGCTCGCCGCCGGCTGCACGGTCGTGCTGAAGCCCGCCGAGGAGTCGCCGCTGTCCGCGCTGCACCTCGCCGCGCTCGCCGCCGAGGCGGGCCTGCCGCCCGGCGCGTTCAACGTCGTCAACGGGCCCGGCGAGGTCGCCGGGCGCGCGCTCGGCGAGCACCCGGACGTGGACGTCCTCGCCTTCACCGGCTCCACCGAGGTCGGCCGCCACTTCCTGCGCTACGCCGCCGCGTCCAACCTCAAGCGCGTCTGGCTCGAACTCGGCGGCAAGTCGCCGAACATCATCCTTCCCGACGCGCCCGACCTCGACGCCGCCGCCGACACCGCCGCGTGGGGGATCTTCTTCAACGCGGGCGAGATGTGCACCGCGCCGTCGCGGCTGCTCGTGCACCGCTCGATCGCCGCCCGCGTCGTGGACCGCGTCGTCGCCCGCGCCGAGTCCCTGCGCGTCGGCGACCCGCTCGACCCCGCCACCGAGATGGGGCCGCTGGTCTCCGCCGCGCACCACGCCCGCGTCCTCGGCCACGTCGACGCCGCCCGCGCGTCCGGCGCCCGGCTGCGCACCGGCGGCCGCGCGGACGGCCCGTACCTCTCCCCCACCGTCTTCGACCAGGTCACGCCGGACATGCCGATCGCCCGCGAGGAGGTCTTCGGGCCCGTCCTCGCCGTCCTGGAGTTCGACGGCCTGGACGAGGCGATCGCGCTGGCCAACGGCACCGACCACGGCCTCGCCGCCGCCGTCTGGACGTCCGACCTGTCCACCGCGCACCGCGTGTCCCGCGCACTGCGCGCCGGGACGGTCTGGGTCAACTGCTACGAGGAGGGCGACATGAGCGTCCCGTTCGGCGGCGTGAAGCAGTCCGGGCACGGCCGCGACAAGTCCCTGCACGCCCTCGACAAGTACACCGATCTCAAGACGACCTGGATCGAACTGTGACGCACCGCCCCCTCATCGCCCTGCCCGCCCGCTTCTCGGCGAGCGCGTCCGCCCTGCGCTACAAGGCGGAGGTGGCCGCCCGAGCCCTCGTGGAGGCCGTCTACCGCGCGGGAGGCGAACCGTTCGTCATGCATCCCGCCGCACCGTTCGACCCGTCCCGCCTGGACCGCTGCGACGGCCTGCTGCTGCCGGGCGGCGGCGACCTGCACCCGCGCCACTACGGCGACGCCACCGAGCACGAGGCCCTCTACGACGTGGACGACGCGCAGGACGAGTTCGACCTCGCCGTCGCCGCCCGCGCCCTGGAGACCGGCCTGCCCACCCTCGCCGTCTGCCGCGGCCTCCAGGTCGTGAACGCCGTCCTCGGCGGCACCCTCGACCAGCACATTAACCCCGACCACCGGCACAAGGTCCACCCGGTGGAGGTCACCCCCGGCACGCTGCTCGCCAAGGTCCTGGAGACCGATCGGATCACCGCGTCCTGCTACCACCACCAGGCCGTCGCGACCCTCGCCACCGGACTCACCCCGACCGCACGCGCCGCCGATGGCACGATCGAGGCCGCCGAGCTCGCCGACCCGCGCGGCTGGTTCCTCGCCGTCCAATGGCACCCCGAGGACACCGCGGCGTCCGACCCGGCGCAGCAGGCCCTGTTCACCGCACTGGTCCAGGCGTCCGCGCGGCCCTGACCACCGCGGGGAACGCCCGGTGTGACGCTCCGCACGCCGGGCCCCTGTAAGGGTTCACCCCGATGCGCAGCGTGGTCGTCTCATGACATGCTGTTGCCAAAGAGGGTGTCAGGGGGATCCCTCAGGACAGGAAAGCGATCGACATGCCGGACAACACCGAGCCCGGCCGCCCGGCCGTCCCGGACCTGGTCTCCGCACGGAACTGCAAGGCCCACAGGCTCGTCGCGTGGAGCCTCGTGGCGCTCGCCGCCCTGGCCGCGCTCGCCGCGATCCTGGCCTCGTCCGTCCCGCGGCGCCGCCGGGGCACCCGCCACCTGCCGCGCACCCGACCATGGCACCGCCGCCGCACCTCAGCCGAGACCCTTCAGTATTTGGACGACGACCCCGACGAGGACGAGGCGCCCCACGCCGGGCAGGACCCGCGCCACTGAGCCGGCTCAGGCGGTGGCCACGCGGGCGAGGTAGGAGTCGAGGAGGGCGGTCGTGCGGGCGATCGAGGCGGCCTCGGTGCGGCGCAGCTCGGCCATGATCGCGGCCGGGTCGGCGCCCGCGGCGCGCATCTCCGCGTCACCGCCGTAGGCCAGCCAGAGATCGAACTCGGCAACGGTGATCTCGGGATGGAACTGCAGCGCCATCGTGCGGCCGAGCACGAACGCCTGCGAGCAGACCTCGCTGCGGGCGATCTCCACGGCGCCGGGCGGCAGGACCCAGCGGTCGTAGTGGAACTGGAACCACGGGCCCGGGCCGACGAGCGACGGGTCGTCGGTCCGCACCTCCACCCAGCCCATCTCGGGACGGGGCGCGCGCTCGACGCGGCCGCCGAGCGCGGCGGCGAGGGCCTGGCCGCCGAAGCAGACGCCCAGCAGCGGCAGGCCGGCGGCGTGCGCCTTGGCGAGCATCGCCAGTTCCGGGACGACCCAGGACGCGACGCCGGGATCGTTCACCGACCACGGCGCGCCCATGGGAACGATGAGGTCCCAGTCGAGGGGGTCGGGGTACTCCACGCGCACGTCCGGCGTGCGGTGCCGTTCGGCGGGCACGACCGTCAGTTCCTCGACGTCGTAGCCGCGCGCGGCGAGCCGGTCGGTGACCGGGCCGGCGGGCGAGACGTGGTCGTGCTGGATGAGCAGGGCGCGCACGGGACCTCCTTGCCGTCCCGCAAATCGTACGTACCCAAATGAAATGGGGTCAACGGGACGGCCGGTAGCGGGCCTGCCGGGACGCGGCGGTGCCCGCGACGAGCCCGGACAGCTCCCGCTCGATCGCGGCGGCGGCCCGCCGGCAGAACTCCTCCGGCTCGTCGGCGGCGTCGGGACGCTCGTCGACCACGGCGTCGACCAGGCCGTCGCGCAGCAGGTCGGCCGACCGGACGCCCTGGGCCGCGGCCATCTCGGCGGCCCGCGACGGCGTCCGGTGGACGATCACCGAGGCGCCCTCGGGCGGCAGCGGCGCGAGCCAGCCGTGCCGGGCCGCGAGCACCCGGTCGGCGGGCAGCAGCGCCAGCGCGGCGCCGCCCGTCCCCTCGCCCATCAGCAGGCACAGCGTCGGCGCCGCGAGCGTCATCAGGTCGGCGAGGCAGCGGGCGATCTCGCCCGCGAGCCCGCCCTCCTCCGCCTCGGCCGACAGCACCGCGCCCGGCGTGTCCACCACGGTGACGAGCGGGAGCCCGAGTTCGGCGGCCAGCCCCATGCCGCGCCGCGCCACGCGCAGGCCGTCCGGGCCGAGCGGGTGCCCGGCGCGCTGGCTGTGCCGGTCCTGCCCGACGAGCACGCACGGCGCGCCGCCGAACCGGGCCAGCGCGAGCGTCAGCCCCCGCCCGGCCTCGCCCTGCCCGGTGCCCGACAGTGGCGTGACGTCGACGGCGCCGTACCGGAGCAGTTCCCGCACGCCGGGACGGTCCGGCCGGCGGGACCGCTCGATCGACTCCCACGCGTCGCCGTCCCCGGCGGGCTCTCCGGCAGGCGCCGGCGCTCCGTCCTGCGGCGGGCGCGCGCACAGGACGGACAGGGCCCGCGACGCCACCTCCGCGAGGTCGTCGAGACCCACGACCGCGTCCACGAGCCCCTTGGCCGCCAGGTTCTCGGCGACCTGGACGCCGGGCGGGAACGGCTCCCCGTACAGGCCCTCGTAGACGCGCGGCCCCAGGAACCCGATCAGCGCGCCGGGCTCGGCGGCCGTCACGTGCCCGAGCGACCCCCACGACGCGAACACGCCGCCCGTCGTCGGATGCCGCAGGTAGACGAGGTAGGGCAGCCCGGCGGCGCGGTGCGCCATCACGGCCGCGGTGATGCGGGCCATCTGCACGAACGCGGCGGTCCCCTCCTGCATCCGCGTCCCGCCCGAGGACGGCGCGGCGAGCAGCGGCAGCCGCTCGGCGGTGGCGCGCTCGACGGCCGCGACGATCCGGTCCGCGGTCGCCGACCCGATCGACCCGGCCAGGAACCGGAACTCCGATACGACGAACGCGACCCGGCGGCCCCGCAGCCGCCCCTCCCCGGTCACGACCGCCTCGTCGGTGCCGGCGCGCTCGCGGGCGGCGGCGAGGTCGTCGCCGTACGGCGTGCCGGGCGCGGGCTCCCCGGTGGGCGGGACGTCCCAGGACGTCCAGCCGTCCGCATCGAGCACGCGCCGCAGCAGTTCCCGAGCGCCGACCCGTCCCGTCACCGCACCTCCCCTGAGCCTCCAGGATGATGACCGCCTTCCCAGAATCATGACCGCGAACGCGGCCGGGCGGTCACCCGGGGTGGACACTGGGAGCGCACACAGCTCAGGGAAGGGAAACGCCGTTGCCCCCCGAAGCCGACGAGATCTGCTTCTCCTCCGCCCGCGACCTCGCCCGCCGCCTCCGCGACCGCGACCTGTCCGCGCGGGAGGTCCTGCAGGCCCACCTCGACCAGATCGAACGGACGAACCCGCACGTCAACGCCATCGTGACGCTCGCGGCCGAGCGGGCGGCGGACGAGGCCCGCGCCGCCGACGAGCGGCTCGCGTCCGGCGCGGACGTCGGGCCGCTGCACGGGCTGCCCGTCGCGCACAAGGACACCCACGCCACCGCCGGGATCCGCACGACGTCCGGCTCGCCGATCTTCGCCGACCACGTCCCGGACACCGACGAGCTGGTCGTCGAGCGGATGCGGGCGGCCGGCGTCATCACGCTCGGCAAGACGAACGTGCCGGAGTTCGCGGCCGGGTCGCACACCTTCAACCCGCTGTTCGGGCTGACCCGCAACCCCTACGACCCGTCGCGGTCGGCGGGCGGCAGCAGCGGCGGCGCGGCGGCGGCGCTCGCGTGCGGGATGCATCCGCTCGCCGACGGCAGCGACATGGGCGGCTCGCTGCGCAACCCCGCGTCGTTCTGCAACGTCGTCGGGTTCCGGCCGTCGCCCGGCCGGGTGCCGTCGTGGCCGGCCGCGGCGGGCTGGTCGACGATGGGCGTGCAGGGGCCGATGGCCCGGTCGGTCGCGGACGCGGCGCTGCTGCTGTCGGTGCTCGCCGGCCCGGACCCGCGCAGCCCCATCGCGCTGGAGACGCCCGGCGCCGCGTTCGACGTCCCCCTCGAACGGGACATGTCGGGCGTGCGGCTCGCGTGGTCGCCCGACCTCGGCGGCACGGTCCCGGTCGACCCGGCCGTCACCGCCGTCCTCGAACCGGCCGTGAAGGCCTTCACCGGCCTCGGCTGCGTCGTCGAGGAGGCGTGCCCCGACCTGACCGGCGCCGACGAGGTGTTCCGGACGCTGCGCGCCTGGCACTGGGACATCGTCCTCGGCGCGCTGCTGGACGAGCGCCGCGCCGACTTCAAGGCGTCCCTGGTCCACAACATCGAGGAGGGCCGCGCCCTCACCGCCGCCGACGTCGGGCGCGCCGAGGTGCTGCACACCGCGCTGTTCCACCGCGTCCGGGAGTTCTTCGGCCGCTACGACGCGCTGCTCCTGCCGGTCAGCCAGGTGCCGCCGTTCGACGCGGACCTGGAGTACCCGGACGAGGTCGCCGGGCACGCCATGCCCGACTACCTGGAGTGGATGCGGTCGTGCTTCCTGATCTCGGCGACCGGCTCGCCCGCGCTGTCGGTGCCCGCCGGGTTCACCTCCGGCGGGCTGCCCGTCGGGCTGCAGATCGTCGGCCCGCACCACGCCGACCTCGCCGTCCTGCGGATCGGGCACGCGTTCGAGCAGGCCACCGGGCACGCCCGGCGCCACCCGCCGCTCGCCTGACGCCCCCCGCACCGGCCCGGCGGGGCGGCTAGTCGTCCTCCGCCGGGATCCGCAGGACGAACCGCGCGCCGCCGTCGCCGTCGGCGGCCACCAGCGTCCCGCCGTGCGCGCGGGCGATGTCGCGGGAAATGGTCAGGCCGAGGCCGGTGCCGCCCTTGTCGCGGCGCCGTCCCTCGGCCAGCCGTTGGAACCGCCAGAAGATCCGCTCCCGGTCCTCCGGCGGGATGCCCGACCCGTCGTCGCGCACCTCCAGCACCGCGTCCGGGCCGTCCCGCGCCGCGGTCACCCAGATCCGCGACCGGGCGTGCCGCTCGGCGTTGTCCAGCAGGTTCGTCAGCAGCCTGACCAGCTGCTCCGGCGTCGCCCGGACCGCGATGCCCTCCGCCGCGTCGATCTCCACCGGGACCCGCCGGTCCCGCCGCGACGCCTCCGCCCGCACCAGCGCGCCGAAGTCGACCCGCTCCCGCTCGACGTGCACGCCCGCGCCCAGCTTCGCCAGGATCAGCAGGTCCGAGACGATGCCCTGCAGCCGGTCGGCGTCCGCGAGCGCCGCCCGCGCCACCGCGGGCCAGTCCTCGTCCTCCGGGTGCTGCAGCGCCAGCTCCAGCTGCGTCCGCAGCCCGGTCAGCGGGCTGCGCAGCTCGTGCGAGACGTCCCCGACGAACGCGCGCTGCCGGTCGAGCAGGGCCTCGAGCCGGTGCAGCGTCAGGTTCACCGACTGCGCCAGCTCCGCCACCTCGTCGGACGGATCCGGGACGCTCACCCGGCCCGGCTCGCCGCCGGTGATGTTCGCCAGCTCGTCGCTCATCTTCCGCACCGGCCGCAGCGCCCGCCGCACCGCGCCCGCCACGATCCACGCCACCAGCGCGGTGCCGGTGATCGCGGCCCCGATGAGCAGGCCGATGAACGCGCCCTTGTTGCGCGTCAGCTCGGTGAGCGGCGCCCCGGCGTAGATGGTCCGGAACCCGAACGAGGTCCGGATCCGCTCCCCGACCATGTAGATGTCGACGTCGAAGCGGTTCACGTGGATGACGTGGTCCTCGGGGCGGTCCGCGATCCGCGGACGCGGCGCCTTCACCGGCCCGCGCCCGCGCAGCGCGTCGCTGTAGGCGAGCACGTGGCCCTGGTCGTCCTGCACCTGCAGGATCGTGAAGTCGGGGTCCTTGGGCCGCAGCAGGCCGTGCGGATCGGTCTCGCGGACGAGCGTGGCGAGGTCGCCGACGACCAGGTCGCCGCGCTGGTGCAGCCCGCCGTACACGGTGCGCTGGACGAGCGTGTAGAACACGACGACGCCGGCCACCAGGACGAGGCCGACCATCAGGGTCGCGGCGGCGGTCACCCGGGCCCGCACCGACCAGCAGGAGGGCGACAGCCTCTTCCAGGGAACCCGCACCCCCGCGCTCTCCCCCTCCCCGTCACGCGGACGCCGGCACGGCGCCGCGTCCCAGCGCCCGGGAGGAGTGCGCAGAACTGGTTGTTACCGGGCCGTTGCCCGGTGAAACCTCGCGCCGCGCGGGTGGCCGATGCCCGCGCGGACGGCGCCTCCCACCCCTGGGGTGCCGCCCGCGCGGGCATCGCCTTCGGTGCCGCCAGCTCGCCCTCCGCCCGCGCGCCGAGGAGGATTTCCGACGGGATCGGGCTCGCTGTCGAACGAGTCCCACTCTGCCCGTCCCCTGTGGACTGGACGCTACATCGACGTGACGATCACGTTTCCAGTTCTTCCTGGGGGAACGCGCCATAATCTCCCGTTGAACGGGGATGGATGGACGCAGGAGACGCAAGGGAGTCGGGAACACCGCCATGGACGGAGACATTCGGCCGCTCGAGCCGGCCGACCCGCGCACGGTCGGCGGGCACACGCTGCTCGGCCGCCTCGGCTCGGGCGGCATGGGCACCGTGTATCTCGGCACCGACCCGGTGTCCGGCGGGCGTGTCGCGGTGAAGACCATCCACCCGCACCTCGCCGGGGACGAGTCGTACCGCCGGCGGTTCAAGGACGAGGCGTACCTGGCGAGCCGGGTCGCCTCCTTCTGCACCGCGCGGGTCCTCGCGCACGGCGAGGACGACGGCCGGCCCTACCTCGTCACCGACTACGTCGGGGGGATCTCGCTGCACCAGCGGCTCAGCTCCGGCGGGCCGCTGCCGCCCGCCGACCTGCACGGGGTGGCGGTCGGCGTCGCCTCGGCGCTCGCGGCGATCCACGCGGCGGGGCTGGTGCACCGCGACCTCAAGCCCGCCAACGTGATGCTGACGCTGTCCGGCTGCCGCGTCATCGACTTCGGGATCGCGCGCAGCCAGGACTCCGGCGGCGTCACCGCGGCGACCGGGAAGGTGCTCGGCACGCCCGGCTGGATGGCGCCGGAGGTGCTGCGCGGCGGCCCGGCGACCCCGGCCGCCGACATCTTCGCGTGGGGCTGCCTGATCGCGCACGCCGGCACCGGGCGGATGCCGTTCGGCGGCGACCCGGCGGCGCTGCGGGTCACCGACGCCGCGCCCGACCTGTCCGGGCTGCCGGAGCCGCTGCTGCCGGCCGTCCGGTCCGCGCTGTCGCACGACCCGGCGGACCGGCCGAGCGCCTCGGACCTGCTGCTGACGCTGGTGGAGCAGCCGCAGGCGGGCGACTGGCCGGCGGCCCCGCCGGATGGGGCGCCCGCCGCCGCGGTGCCGCCCTCGCCGACGGCCGGGACGCCGTCCGGGACGCCGTCCGGGGGAACGCCGCCGCGCCCGCTCGTGGAGGGGGACGGCGCGTCCACCGAGACGCGGGCGTTCAACCCGATCGGCATCGCGGGCACGCTGTCCATCAACCGCACCCGGGTGCTCGCCGCGGCGGGGGCCGCCGCGGGCACCGTCCTGATCGGCGCGGTCATCCTCGGGCTGACGCAGGGCAAGGGCGACCCGCACGGGCACGCGTCGACGCCGGTGTCGCCGACGGCGTCCGCCCACGCGACGAAGAAGGCGCGGGCGACCGTCACCCGCCCGGCGAAGCGGGCGCCGTCGCGGGCGCAGGCGCCGAAGCCGGCCCCGAAGCACAAGGCGAAGCACGCGAAGGGGAAGGGCAAGGGCAAGTCACACTGACCCGCACGCGCTGACCCGCCCAGACAGGCCCGGGCGCGGCGGTCTACGTGCGCCAGATGAGGACGAGGGCGCAGTCGTCGTCGCGGGCCGCCGCCATCCGCTCGACCAGCTCGCGGGCGCCCGTGCCGAACCCCTGCGGGACGAGCCGTTCGGCCTCGCCGAGCAGCCGGTCGATGCCGGCGTCGAGGTCGCTGCCGGGCGACTCGACCAGGCCGTCGGTGTAGAGCATCAGCGCGTCGCCGGGCCGCAGCGTCCCGCGCTCGGGGACGCAGTGCAGGTCGGGCACGACGCCGAGGACGACGCCCTTGGCCGGGCTGACCTGCCACGCGCCGCTGCCCGCGTCGAACTGGACGGCGGGCGGGTGCCCGGCCGAGCCGACCGTGTACTCGCCGGTCTTCAGGTCGACGACGACGTGCACCGCGGTGACGAACCCCTCGTCCCAGCGCTGCTTCTGGAGGTAGACGTTGCAGGCGGGCAGGAACCGGTCAGGTTGGAGCGATCCAAGCAATCCCCCGAAAGCGCCCGACAGCATCAGCGCCCGGGTGCCGGCGTCGGTGCCCTTCCCCGACACGTCGACCAGCGCGACCTCCAGCGTGTCGCCCTCCAGCGAGGAGACCACGAAGTCGCCGCCGAACGACGAGCCGCCCGCCTGCAGCATGACGACCTGCGACGCCCAGCCGTCCGGCAGCTCGGGCATCTCGCCCTGGCGGCGCAGCCGGTCGCGCAGCTCCAGCAGCATCGAGTCGCCGCGCAGCCCCTGCACGCCGAGCTGCTGGCGGGTGCGGGCGAGGGTCAGCGCGAGCACCGCGGTGATCGTCAGCGTCGCGACGATGCCGGGGCCGATCGCCGCGACGTCCCGCCAGGCGTCGTAGGACACCATCGCGACCACGACGCACAGCAGCGCGATGAGGCTGCGGACCTTCAGCAGCAGCCCACCGCCCAGCACGATGAGGACCAGCGCGCCCGACGGGGCGAGGCCGCGAGTGTCGTCCGCCGTCGCGACGCCGATCGCGATCGCCGCCACGGCGAGCACGGCGAAGACGTACCGCTCCCTGGTCAGCCTCCCCTGCCGCATGGCCCGGTACAGGGCGACCAGCGGCGGGATCCTGCGCAGGAAGGCGCGGACCCGCGGCGGGAGCATCTGCACCAGTCGTTGAAGCATGTCCCGGGCACTGTATCGAGCATTCGCGACGACCGGCGGGCATCCGGGCGACCGGTGACGTGTTGCAACGGTCCAGCTCCGTTCTCTGTGGGTAAGACCACGTTCGGACCGGAGTTTCGGGAACGCGAGGGAGGCGGCATATGGGGCAGCCGGGAATGCGGATCACCGTGACCGCGGCGATGCGGGCGCGGGACGTCTCGCGCCCATGGCCGGACGGCGCCGACGCGCCCGCGCCGGCAGGCGGGCCCGGCGACCGCGGCGAGGCCCCGCGCGCCGAGCCGGCCAGGCGGTCCCGGGCCGCGAAGAACGAACGGCGCCGCCTCGGCAAGCGCGGCGGCGCCCGGAAGGCCCCGGAGAACGGCCTCTAGGCCCCGCCCCGCGGGGCGGGGGAACGCGTGTTCGAGGAGGTCAGCCCTCGTCCGGCAGCGGCGGCAGCTCGCCGGTCCGCTCGTAGTCGCCGAGCATGGTGATCCGGCGGGTGTGCCGCTCCTCGCCGGAGTACGGCGTGGTCAGGAACAGCTCGACGAACCGGGTCGCGGTGTCCGCATCGTGCTGCCGGGCGCCCAGGCTGATCACGTTGGCGTCGTTGTGCTCGCGGGCGAGCGCCGCGGTGTCCTCGTTCCAGACCAGCGCGGCCCGCACGCCCTTGACCTTGTTGGCCGCGATCGCCTCGCCGTTGCCGGAACCGCCGATGACGATGCCGAGCGTGCCGGGCTCCGCCGCCGTCCGCTGCGCCGCCCGCAGCACGAACGGCGGGTAGTCGTCCACGGCGTCGTACGCGAACGCGCCGCAGTCGACGGGCTCGTGCCCGTTGGCCTTCAGCCAGGAGACCAGGTGCTCCTTGAGCTCGAAGCCGGCATGGTCGGTTCCCAGAAACACGCGCATGGGCCCGATTCTCGCAGGCCCGCGGCCCGGACGCGCGCCGGGGTCATGAGGCCCTTTTCACATGCGCGCGGGCGGCACCGCCCTGGCCGGGGCGGTGCCGCGCGCGTGTGCGGTCACTGGGGCGGGGGCATCGGGTCCGGGTCGCGGGGCAGGTCGGGCTTGCGGTCGACCATCGTCCGGTCGGCGAGCTCGTCGTCCTCGTCGTCGTCCTCCTCGGACGCCGCCGCCCTCTCCGGCGCCGCGCCCGCGGGGACGGCGTCCTGCGGCCCGGAGTCCTCGGGGCCGTGCTCGGCCGGCTCGCCGCCGTCCTGCGGCCCGGCCGCCTCCGGATCGGCCGCCTCGGCACCGGACGCGGCCCCGGCCGCCTGCGCGGCCGCCTCCGGCGCCGGAGCCGGGGACTGCGCCGGCGGGACGGACGCCGGCGCAGGAGCACCGCCCTGCGGCGGGACGGGCATGCCGTCCCAGCCGGGCGACTGCGACGGGCGGGCCGGCGGGACGTACGGCACGGCGGCCGGGTGCTGCGGCGGCAGGCCCGGCTGGTCGTTCGCCGCCGGCAGCGGCTGCTGCGCGCCCTGCGGCGGCGGGCCCGGAGGCAGCCCCGGCTGCATCCCCTGCTGCGGGACGCCCGGCTGCTGCCCGTAGGGCTGCTGCGACGGGTACGGCTGCGGCGCGTACGGCTGCTGCATCGGCGCGGCCTGCTGCGGGGCGTACGGCTGCTGCCCGCCGTAGGGCTGCTGCGGGGCGTACTGCCCGAACGGCTGCGGGGCCGCCTGCCCGAGCGGCTGCGGGGCGGCCTGCCCGCGCGGGCGGCTGAGCAGGAAGCCCGCGAGCGCGCCGATCCCCGCGAGCCACCCGTACAGCAGGCCGGACGCCGCGCCCGCCTCGAGCGACTGGAAGAAGTTGTGGCTCACCGACCCGCTGGAGTACTTGATCGACCACTTCAGCAGCAGCCCGGACAGGCCTCCGGCGACACCGCTCGCGACGACCGCGGCCCACCATCCGGTGATCAGCGCGCCGAGCAGGCCGCGCTGGGGATCGACCGTCCGGGCCCCGGCCAGCACGAGCAGCGCCACCACGGCGAACAGCACCAGCGTGGTGAGGTCGTCCGACACGACGAAGCGCCAGTCGAGCCCGCGCGGCGGGGTGAAGCGCCAGGCGACGAAGAACAGGTGCGACACCAGCGGGCCGAGGCCCTCGTCGTACTTGAAGTCGCTCTTGTTGATCGCGTCGATGACCCACTGGTTGCCGACGAGCAGGGCCAGCACCAGGAGGGGCACCAGCGAGCCGCCCGACATCATGAACATCCGCCGCGTCGTCATGGCGGGCAGAGTAGTGCGGTTCATGGGCCGCCGGTAGGCCCGTTGCAGCCCGCGCGTAGGCCCCGCGTCACCCGGCGTAGGCGACCGGGAACCGGAACTCGGGGTCGACCTGCGCGGCGAGGTCCTCTCCGGTCGCGCGGTTCGCCCAGCTGCGCGCGTTCTTGAGGTGGAACTCGACGGCCTGCCGCTGGAACGCGTCCCAGTCCTTGGCCCGGGCGTCGACCTCGGCGAGCATCCGGCCGAGCGCGGCCTCGTTGCCGTCCTCCAGGACGGCGCCGGGCCTCCCCTGCTCCATCGCGCGGACGGCGGCGGACTGGCCGAGCCAGACGAGCAGGTCGTCGCCGACGTGCTCGCGCAGGTACTCGACGTCGTCCTCGGACTGCACCTTGTTGCCGACGACCCGGATGGCGACGTCGTAGTCGCGGGCGTACTCGACGTACTGGCGGTAGACGCCGACGCCCTTCCGGGTGGGCTCGGCGACCAGGAACATCAGGTCGAACCGGGTGAACAGCCCGGACGCGAACGTGTCGGCGCCGGCGGTCATGTCCACGACGACGTACTCGCCGGGGCCGTCGAGCAGGTGGTTGAGGTAGAGCTCGACCGCGCCGGTCTTGGAGTGGTAGCAGGCGACGCCGAGGTCGTCGTCCTCGAACGGGCCGGTGACCAGCAGCGTCGCGCCGCTCACCTCCTGCCCGAGGGCGTGCACCGGGTCGTCGCCGCGCAACCGCAGCAGCCGCGACCCGGTGCCCGCCGGGGTCGTCTTGACCATGGTGGACGCGGAGCCGATGCGCGGGTTGTCGCCCCGCAGGTACTCCTTGATCTCGGTGAGGTGGGCGCCCAGGGCCGGGATCTTGGCGGCCTGGTCGTCGTCCAGGCCGAGCGCCGCGCCGAGGTGCTGGTTGATGTCGGCGTCGATGGCGACCACCGGCAGCCCGCGCAGCGCGAGGTGCCGGACGAACAGCGACGAGAGGGTGGTCTTGCCGCTGCCGCCCTTGCCGACGAACGCAACCTTCACGAATGCCCCCGTTTCGGATATGAAAACCGTTGCCATTTTCTCGGAGCACCGAGTCTGGCGGAGGGGCACCGGCGAGGCAACCGGAACGGCCGAAGCCGCCCCGATCGGTCCGGAAAGGACCGCTCAGTCGAAGATCGGGTCCCGGGTGCGGGTGCGCTTCAGCTCGAAGAAGCCATCGGTGGAGGCCACCGCGACGACGCCGTCCCACAGCTTCACGGCCGCGTCGCCGCGCGGGATCGGCGAGACGACCGGGCCGAAGAACGCGCTGCCCTCGACCTCGATCACCGGGGTACCGACCTCCTGGCCGACCCGGTCGATGCCGTCCTTGTGGGACGCGCGCACCGCCTCGTCGTAGGCCGTGGAGTCGGCGGCGTCGGCGAGCGCCGGGGCGAGGCCTGCGGCGGTCAGCGCGGCCTCGAAGTACTCGCGGGTGAACTTCTGCTTCTCGTGGTGGCGGCGGGTGCCCAGCTCCGTGTAGAGCCTGCCCAGCACCTCCGGACCGTACTTCTGCTCGGCGGCGATGCACACGCGCACCGGCCCCCACGCCTGGGCGAGGCCCTTGCGGTACTCCTCCGGGACGTCCTTGTCCTCGTTGAGGACCGCCAGGCTCATCACGTGCCAGCGCACCTCGATCGGGCGCAGCCTCTCCACTTCCAGGATCCAGCGCGAGGTGATCCACGCCCATGGGCACAGCGGGTCGAACCAGAAGTCCACGGGTGTGGGAGCGTCCTGCGGCACGTCGCCTCCTACGGCTGCTCGAGCGTCATCGATGAAGACTCAACCACCGACAACCCGGCTCCCGCCGCCGTGATTCCCGCCCGCGGGCACGGGGAAAGGCCGTGGCGTGCGGACCTCGTCCCCGGCCGGTTGGTAGACATGAGGTCAGCAAAGAAATAAGCCGACCAAGGAGTACATGTGGCAGGCAACCTCACGCGCGACGAGGCGCGGGAACGGGCCCGGCTGCTCACCGTCGAGTCGTACGCGGTCGAGCTGGACCTCACCACCGGCGAGGAGCGGTTCGGCTCGACCACCGCGGTCCGGTTCGGCTGCGCCGAGCCGGGCGCGTCGTCCTTCGTCGACCTGCACGGCGCCGTCGTCCGCGAGGCGACGCTGAACGGCGAGGCGCTGGACCCCGCGTCCTACGACGGGGAGAAGGGCCGCCTCCCGCTCCCCTCCCTGGCCGCGCAGAACGAGCTCCGCGTCGTGGCGGACTGCGCCTACTCCCGCTCCGGCGAGGGCCTGCACCGGTTCGTCGACCCGGTGGACGGGAGCGTCTACCTCTACACGCAGTTCGAGACGGCCGACGCGCACCGGATGTACACGTGCTTCGACCAGCCCGACCTCAAGGCGACGTTCGAGCTGTCGGTGAAGGCGCCGCAGGACTGGCAGGTCGTCACCAACGAGACCCCCGAGAGCGTCGAGGGCGGGACGTGGCGCTTCCTGCCCACCCCGCAGATCTCCACCTACATCACCGCGCTCATCGCCGGGCCGTACCACGCGGTCCGCGACGAGTACCGCCGCGACGACGGCACCGTCATCCCGCTCGGCGTGTACTGCCGGGCGTCGCTCGCCGAGCACCTCGACGCGGAGGCGATCGTCGACGTGACGCGGCAGGGCTTCGCCTACTTCGAGAAGGTGTTCGGCCGGCCGTACCCGTTCAGCAAGTACGACCAGCTGTTCGTGCCGGAGTTCAACGCGGGCGCGATGGAGAACGCCGGCGCCGTCACGTTCCTGGAGGACTACGTCTTCCGGTCGCGGGTCACCGACGCCTCCTACGAGCGGCGCGCGGAGACGATCCTGCACGAGATGGCGCACATGTGGTTCGGTGACCTGGTCACCATGCGCTGGTGGGACGACCTGTGGCTGAACGAGTCGTTCGCCACCTACATGAGCGTGCTGTGCCAGTCCGAGGCCACCAAGTGGACGGGCTCGTGGACGACGTTCGCGAACCTGGAGAAGGCGTGGGCGTACCGGCAGGACCAGCTGCCGTCCACGCACCCGATCTCCGCCGACATCCCCGACATCCGGGCCGTCGAGGTGAACTTCGACGGGATCACCTACGCCAAGGGCGCGTCCGTCCTGAAGCAGCTGGTGGCCTATGTCGGCCGCGAGAACTTCCTGGAGGGCGTGCGGCGGTACTTCGACCGGCACGCGTGGGGCAACACCGTCCTCACCGACCTGCTGGACGCGCTGGAGGAGACGTCCGGCCGCGACCTGGCGTCCTGGTCGAAGGAGTGGCTGGAGACCGCGGGCGTCAACACGATGCGTCCCGAGTACGAGGTCGACGCCGACGGGAACTTCTCCTCGTTCGCCGTGCTGCAGGAGGCCAAGGCCGACTACCCGACGCTGCGCTCGCACCGCCTGGCGATCGGCCTGTACGACCGGACCGGCGACGGGCTCGTGCGGCGCGAGCGCGTCGAGCTCGACGTGGTCGGCGCCCGCACGGAGGTGCCGCAGCTCGTCGGGCAGAAGCGTCCCGACCTGGTGCTGGTCAACGACGACGACCTCACCTACGCCAAGGTCCGGCTCGACGAGCACTCGCTGAAGACGCTGGTGGAGCACATCGGCGACATCAAGGAGAGCCTGCCGCGGGCGCTGTGCTGGTCGGCGGCGTGGGACATGACGCGCGACGCGGAGATGGCGACGCGCGACTATGTCCGGCTCGTCGCGAAGGGCATCCGCGGCGTCACCGACATCTCGGTCACGCAGACGCTGCTGCGGCAGGCGCGGACGGCCGTCCAGCAGTACGCCGACCCGTCCTGGCGCAAGGAGGGCCTGGCGCTGCTCGCCGACACGCTCTTCGAGCTGGCCCGGGAGGCCGCGCCCGGCTCGGACCTGCAGCTGGCGTACACGCAGGCGTTCGCGGCGTCGGCGGTCAGCGAGGAGCACCTGGCGTACGTCCGGGCGCTGCTGGACGGCTCGGAGTCGCTCGACGGGCTGACGGTCGACACCGACCTGCGGTGGGCGCTGCTGCGCCGCCTCGTCGTCACCGGCAAGGCCGGCGAGGGCGAGATCGACGCCGAGCACGAGCGGGACCGGACGGCGGCGGGCGAGCGGCACGCCGCCGGCTGCAAGGCCGCGATCCCGACCGCCGAGGCGAAGGCCGCCGCGTGGGACCGGATCATCGGCGGGACGCTGCCGAACGCCGTCTACCGGGCGACGCTCGGCGGATTCGTGGAGCCGGACCAGGCGGAGCTGCTCGTCCCGTACGTGGACAAGTACTTCGCCGAGGTCGGCCGGGTGTGGAAGGAGTGGACCAGCGACATGTCCCAGACGTTCGCGGAGGTCGCCTATCCCTTCCTGGTGATCGAGCAGTCCACGATCGACCGCACCGAGTCCTACATGGCCGACGAGAAGCCGCCCGCGGCGCTCGCCCGGCTGCTGTCGGAGGGCCGTGACGGCGTCGCGCGCGCGCTGCGCGCCCGGGCGAAGGACGCCGCCGCGAGCTGAGGCCCGCCGCGTCCGGTACCGCCGCCGGGTAAGGCCGTTGCCCCTGTCGCAACCCCCGTGACCATGCGATCGTTGCAGGGTCACGGGGGTCCGCGGAGAGGGGATGGTGGCGTGGAGACGGCGCGGGACGTGCTGACGGCGCTGGCACGGCGGTACGCGTTCGGGGATCTGGAGGCGCTGATCGCCGACGGGACGCTCGTCCCGGACGGGCGGGCGAGGGCCGTCGCGCCGCTGTGCGCGTTCGGGCAGCGGGTCCTGGACCTGGACGCCGAGGACTTCGGGATGCCGGAGGCGGCCGGGGAGGTGCCCCGCGACCTGCTCGACCGGGCCCGCGCGAGCCGGATGCCGCAGGCGCCCAAGGAGCGGCCGCGCGGCGCGCTGGCGAGCCTGCGGCCCGCGTACGCGCTGCTGCTGGAGGTCATCGCGATCCGCTGGCACCGCCGCGACATGGCCGCGCTGGTCGCCGCCGTGCACATCGCCAGCGAGTACCTGCCGCTGCTGGCCTGGGAGCCGGTCCTCGGGCACGCGGGCGACCCGGCGCTGATCGGCGCGTCGGTGAACGGGGAGGGCAGCCGGTTCGGCGTGCCGATCGAGCCGGGCTCGCCGCGCGCGTGCGACCACACCCGCCCGGAGCGGTCGGCGTGCGAGCGGACGCTCCGCGTCGCCAAGGAGCCGCCGCCCGGCTGGCGCGCCTACCTGGACCGGCAGCACAGCCAGGTCGCGTCCGCCCTGGGCGACTGCGCGGCCCGCTGCCGCACGCCGTGCACCGTCATGACGCGGCTCGACGACCTGGTCCGCGCCGACCTCACCGAGCGCTGCAAGCTTGCGGCGGAGTTCACCGACGGGGCGCTGGTGAAGCTGCGGCACGCCGCGCCGGTCGGGCACGGCTTCGGCGTCCCCTCCCCCGGGGAGGTCGAGACGGCCTGGGCGCGGGCCCGCAAGTCCCTGTCCCATCAGCCGCTCGGGAAGGCGGCCTTGGAGGGCGCGGACGACGACGGCTACCCGCTGCCGGGACTGCCGGGGCTGTTCTCCGCGATCGCGTCGGTGCCGATCGTGCCGGACACGCTCCTGCACGACGTCACCAGGCGGATCACGACGACTCTCGGCTGACCCGCTCCAGCACGGCGCGGACCTCCGCGTCGCGGACGAGGTCGTCCAGCACGACGGGCCGCCCCTGCGCGTCGGCGAGGTGGACGCGCCAGTTCGGGTACTCGTCGACGGTGCCGGGCTGGTTCTGGGTGCGGCGCTCACCGACCGCGTCGGCGAGCGAGACGCCGATGAGGCGGGCGGGGGTGCGGCCGAGGAAGGCGTGGAGCGCGGCGACGACCTGCCGGTCGTAGGCGTCCGAACCGTCCGCGAGGGCCCGCAGCACGTCGTCGGGCGGATCGGGCAGCAGGCCCTCGGCGTGGAGCACGCCGAGCCAGGCGGCGAGCTGCTCCCGGTGGTCGGCGGTCTCCTCGTCGAGGGGACGGGTGAGCAGGCCGAGACGGTCGCGCAGCGCGATGTGGTCGCCGTGCAGGAACCCGGTGATCGGCGGCATGTCGTGCGTGCCGACCGTGGCCAGCGACAGGTCCCGCCACTGCGCCGCCGGCTTCGGGCGGCCCTGCGCGTCGCGCTCGAACCAGAGCAGCGACGTGCCGAGGACGCCCCGGTCCGCGAGGTCGTCGCGGACCTCCGGTTCCACCGTGCCGAGGTCCTCGCCGACGACGAGGGCGCCCGCCCGGTGGGCCTCCCACACCAGGCAGCCGAGCATCGCGTCCCGGTCGTAGCCGACGTACGTCCCGTCGGCGGGCGAGGCGCCCTCGGGGATCCACCACAGCCGGGACACCTGCATCGCGTGGTCGAGGCGGAGCCCGCCGCCGTGCCGCAGCGCCGCCGCCAGCATCTCCCGGTACGGGACGTAGGCGTCCGCGGCGAGCGTGGTCGGCCGCCAGGGCGGCTGGCCCCAGTCCTGGCCGCGCTGGTTGAACTCGTCCGGGGGCGCGCCGACGCTCATCCCGGACGCGAGCTCGTCCCGGTAGATCCAGGCGTCGGCGCTGCCCTGCGCCACCCCGACCGCCAGGTCGTGGACGATCCCGGCGGGCATCCCCGCGTCGCGGGCGGCCTTCTGCGCGCCGGCGAGCTGCTGGTCGAGGCGCCATTGCAGCCACGCGTGGAACTCGGCGCGCCCGTCGTGGCGCGGCTCGTCCAGGACCGCGTGCCCGTGCGCGTCCCGGAGGGCGGACGGCCATCGCCGCCAGTCGGTCGTCCCCTGCTCCTCGCTGATCGCGCACCAGGTGGTGAAGTCCCGCAGCGCGGCGCCGTGCCGCCTGCGGAAGGCCGCGAAGGCGGGGTCGCGGCGGATGCCGGGCGACGACCGGTACATCGCTTCGAGCGCCTCGAGCTTCGCCGTCCACACGGCGTCCCGGTCGAGCGGGCCTTCGAGCGTGCGCAGCCGCGCCGCCATGGCCGCGAACCGCTCCCGGCCCTGGGGCGGGAGCGCCGCGTACTCCGGCATGTCCTCGATCCGCAGGTAGAGCGGGGCGGGGAAGCGGCGGCTCATCGGCGAGTACGGCGACGGGCTGACGGGCGGCATCGGCTCCGCGGCGTGCAGCGGGTTCGCGACGACGAACCCGGCGCCGAGGTCGCGACCGGCCCAGGCCGCGAGGTCGGCGAGGTCGTGCAGGTCGCCGAGCCCCCACGAGCCGCGCGAGCGCAGCGCGTACAGCTGGACGGTCAGTCCCCACATCCGCGGCGGGCGCGGCAGGGACGCGGGCGCCACGAGCAGCGCCGCGCTCTCCTCCCGGCTCCCCTGCCGGACGTGGAGGCGGTGCCATCCGAGCGGGACGTCGCCCTCGCTGCCGTCCAGCGGGACGGGCCCGCCGCGGGCCTGCTCGGCGGACGGCTCCGCCAGCACGTCGGGCTCGCCGGGCTCGATCCGCACGTCCAGGTCGCCGGCGGGCCGCAGGGTCCGGCGCACCATCGCGAGGATCCGGTCGGCGGTGCGTCCCTCGCCCGCGTCGCTGCGGACGACGATGGTCGGCGGCAGCGTCCGCGCGCGCTCCTCGTGGCGCTCCAGCTCGGCGCGGACGGCCGCCGGGGACGAGGCGTCCACCCCGAGCGCGCCGAGGACGGCGACCAGCGTGCCCGGCGGGACGTCGGCCGCCCTGCCCCGCCAGTCGGTGTAGCGCGTCGCGACCCGGTGGTGCCCGGCCAGCCTGATCAGTTCGTCGTCAGCCACGCCTGCACCCATGCCCCGGCGGCGCCGCGCCAAGCGCGGGCCGGACGGGGCTCACGCGTCCCAGATGGGGGGCTTGCGGCCGGCCCAGGGGCGCGCCTCCTCGAGCTGCGCGGACAGCGATATCAGCGTCCCCTCGCCGCCGAGCCGCCCCGCGAGCATGACCCCGATCGGCAGCCCGTCGGCGTTCCAGTGCAGCGGGACGTTGACGGCGGGCTGCCCGGAGATGTTGTAGGCGGCGCAGAACGGCGTGAACAGCGTCTGCCTGCGGAAGTTCTCCTCAGGCTCCTGGTCGTGGAAGTAGCCGACGGGAACGGGCGGCTGGGCGAGCGTCGGATGCAGGATCGCGTCGAACTCGTTCAGGACCGGGAACGCGGCGCGCAGCACGCCCTGCAGGGCGGCGTGCGCCCGGAACAGCTCCGGCGCGGTCGTGGCGTTCCCGCGCTCGCGGAGCCAGCGCGTCAGCGGCTGGAGCAGGTGCTCGCTCCCCTCCGGGACGGGCGTCATCGTGGCCATGACGCCCCAGAGCAGCTCGAAATGCGGGACCATCTCGGGCCCGAACACCGGCGGCAGCTCCACGACCTCGTGCCCGAGCTCCTCCAGCAGCGCGGACGCCTCCTCGTAGGCGGCGACGCAGTCCGGATGCACCTCGGCGCCGGCGACCGCGGGCTGCCGGCTGCGGGCGATCCGGAGCCGTCCCGGCGGGCGATCGGCGTACGACAGGAACGAGCCCTCGACGGGCGGTGCGGCGTAGAGGTCGCCGGGCATCGACCCGGCCATGGCGTCCAGCAGCAGGGCGGCGTCCTCGACGGACCGGGCGATCGGCCCGTTGGTGGACAGGCCGAACAGGTCGGGGACGACCGGCCCCTGGGAGATCCGGCCGCGGGTCGGCTTGATCCCGAACAGGCCGCACACGCTGCTCGGGATGCGGATGGAGCCGCCGCCGTCGCTGCCCTGGGCGACCGGGGCCAGCCCGGACGCGACCGCCGCCGCGGCGCCGCCGCTCGACCCGCCCGCCGATCTGGTGAGATCCCAGGGCGTGCGGGCGGGCGGCGCGACGTCGCTTTCGGTGTAGCAGGGCAGCCCGAATTCCGGCACGGCGGTCTTGCCGGGCATGATCGTTCCCGCCTCGCGCAGCAGGCGCACGACGCTGTCATCCGTAAAACCGGTCATATCGGCAAAAACGGATGAACCAAAAGTCATCCGAACGCCGTCCGCCATGTTCAGGTCCTTGACCGGAACCGGCACCCCGTGCAGCGGCGGCAGGTCCCCCGGATCGGCCGCGTCCAGCACCGCCTTCTCGGCCCGCGCGGCCTGCTCCCGCGCCGCCTCGGCGGTCACCGTCACATAGGCCCCCACCTGCGGGTTCAGCCGTCCGATGCGGTCCAGGTAATGGTCGGTCAGCTCGACCGGGGACAGCCGCCCCGAACGGACGGCGTCAGCCGCCTCCCTAGCGCCGAGGTCATGGAGATGTGTCACGAACCGGAACGCTAGACCGCTCGCGCGCGGGCATCAAAGAGGCGGAGACTCTCTACCGGGAAGAGGTGGTAGATGACTCACGTACCCGACCTGCGCGGCAGTCAATCACTCACGCGCGGCGACAAAACTATTAACCCTGCATGACTAGTCGCCGCCCCGCATGATGATTACTCTGCGCACGGAGGATCATGCCCCCGATGGGAGAGGAATACGGAGCGTCACCTATGGCGATCATGGAGCGGGGCAACACACAGCAGGCACGGGGCCAGCCCAGGGACGACCCTGACCAGCGGGACGAGACGCAGGAGCAACCCCCCGTGCAGGAGCCGGACAAGCGGCCGCCCGGCGACCGGACGCTCACCGCGGTGCTCACGGGCCCCCGGGTCCGCGTGTGGGCGTGGCGGATCGGCGTGGCGCTCGCCGCCCTCATCGTCGTCACCGCGGTCTTCGGCGGGCGGCTCGGCATCACCGCGGCGGTCCTCGTGATCGTCGTGGACGTCGTGCGCCGGTCCCGCCGGGACTCCAGCATCCCGGCCTGGCAGAAGTCCTCGGCCGCCGAACGGCGCACCGAGAAGCAGCTGAGGTCGCTGCAGCGCAACGGCTACCTCGTGCTGCACGCCCGGGCCGTCCCGCGCGACGACGAGGGCGTCAGCGACGGGCGGATCGACCACCTGGTGATCGGGCCGAGCGGCGTCTACGCCATCGACTCCGAGAAGTGGGACAAGCGCCTCCCCGTGCGCACCCTGTCCCACCGCAAGCTCTTCCACGGCCCCTTCAACAAGAAGGACCGGCTGGACGAGGCGCGCTGGGAGGCCGACCAGGCCAGCAAGATCATCGGTGGGCAGGTCGGGTTCGAGGTGCCCGTGCAGCCCTCGGTGGCCATCTACGGGCCGTCCATCCCGTGGAAGGTCATGCGGGTCAGGGACGTGGACGTGTACGCGGGCAACCGGGCCCGCTCGTACCTGCGCCGCCGTCCCAAGATCCTCACCGACACCGACGTCCAGCGGATCTTCCAGGCGGCGGAGAAGGCGCTGCCGCCCAAGTACGGCTGATCCCGCGGCGGCGGTCCCGCCACGACACCGGATCCCGCAACGGCGCGGGACTCCGTCACCCGGGCGGCCCTGTCCCGGGCCGCCCGCACGCTCGACGCCGAGCCACCGGGCCCCTTCGCGGGCCCGGCTTTTTCACGCCCCGCCTCCGACCTTGTAGCATCGGATGGCACAGGCCGGCCCGCGCGCGACCTCCGCTGAGCCGGCGGCAGCGCCGCGATCCGCCGCTGAGAGCTTCCCACCGCGCACCGCTCGCTCACCGCCCGCCGAACCCGGCGCGGCGACGCGTCCGGCGACACGGCACCACGGCACAGGTTGGAGAGGTCACAGGATGCCCCCGCTCAGGTCACGTACGGTCACCCATGGCAGGAACATGGCGGGCGCCCGCGCGCTCATGCGGGCCAGCGGCGTCGAACGCGAGGACTTCGGCAAGCCGATCGTCGCGGTGGCCAACAGCTTCACCCAGTTCGTGCCCGGCCACGTCCACCTCGACGAGGTCGGCAAGGTCGTCGCCGGCGCCGTCCGCGAGGCCGGCGGCGTGCCCCGCGAGTTCAACACGATCGCGGTCGACGACGGCATCGCGATGGGCCACGGCGGCATGCTGTACTCGCTGCCGTCCCGCGAGCTGATCGCCGACGCCGTCGAGTACATGGTCAACGCGCACTGCGCCGACGCCCTGGTCTGCGTCTCCAACTGCGACAAGATCACGCCGGGCATGCTGCTGGCCGCGATGCGGCTGAACATCCCGACCGTCTTCGTCTCCGGCGGCCCGATGGAGGCCGGCAAGCCCGTCGCGGGCGTGATGGGCGGCAACAAGCTCGACCTGATCGACCCGATGATCGCCTCCGCGGACGAGTCCGTCGCCGACGACAAGCTCGCCGAGATGGAGGAGAGCGCCTGCCCGACCTGCGGGTCCTGCTCCGGCATGTTCACCGCCAACTCGATGAACTGCCTCACCGAGGCGATCGGCCTCGCGCTGCCCGGCAACGGCACCGTCCTCGCCACCCACACCGCCCGCCGCGCCCTCTACGAGCGGGCCGGACGCACCGTCGTCGAGATCGCGAAGCGCTACTACGACGGCGACGACGACTCGGTCCTGCCGCTCAACATCGCGACGCGCGACGCGTTCGAGAACGCGATGGTGCTCGACGTCGCCATGGGCGGCTCCACCAACACGATCCTGCACCTGCTCGCCGCCGCCACCGAGGCCGGCGTCGACTTCGGCCTCGACGACATCGACGCCGTCTCCCGCCGCGTCCCCTGCATCTGCAAGCTGGCCCCGACGCTCGCCACCTACCACGTCGAGGACTGCCACCGCGCCGGCGGCATCCCCGCCCTCCTCGGCGAGCTGCACCGCGGCGGGCTGCTGAACTCCGCCGCGCACTCGATCCACAGCCCGTCCGTCGCCGACTTCGTCGCCCAGTGGGACGTCCGCTCCCCCGACGTCCTGCCCGAGGCCGTCGAGCTGTTCCACGCGGCGCCCGGCGGCGTCCGCAGCACCTCCGCGTTCTCGCAGAGCGCCCGCTGGGAGGAGCTCGACCTCGACCGCGAGAGCGGCTGCATCCGCGACGTCGAGCACGCCTACACCGCCGACGGCGGCCTCGCCGTCCTGCGCGGCAACATCGCCCCCGACGGCGCGATCGTCAAGACCGCGGGCGTCGAGGAGGAGCTCTGGACCTTCAGCGGCCCCGCCGTCGTGTTCGAGAGCCAGGACCAGGCGGCCGAGGGCATCCTCGGCGGCAAGGTCAAGGCCGGCGACGTCGTCGTGATCCGCTACGAGGGCCCCAGGGGCGGCCCCGGCATGCAGGAGATGCTGTACCCGACGAGCTTCCTCAAGGGCCGCGGGCTCGGCAAGGCCTGCGCGCTGATCACCGACGGGCGGTTCTCCGGCGGCACGTCCGGGCTGTCCATCGGGCACGCCTCCCCCGAGGCCGCCGGCGGCGGGATCATCGCCCTCGTCGAGGACGGCGACCGGATCGTGATCGACATCCCGAACCGGGCGCTGGAGCTGGACGTCCCGGCCGAGGAGCTGGAGACCCGCCGCGAGAAGCTGCTCGCCGACCTCGGCGGCTACCGCCCCCGCAACCGCGACCGCAAGGTCAGCGCCGCGCTGCGCGCCTACGCCGCGATGGCGACGTCCGCGTCCACCGGCGCCGCCCGCGACGTCTCGCAGCTGTACTAGTGCAATCCCGGCCCAGGGGCCTCGCCTGGCGGCTCGGCCCCTGACCGTGATTGGGCGAGCGCTGCATCGCTTCGCGATCTTCCCGGTGGGGGCTCGCCTCCGGCTTCGCCCCCACCGGTCAGGTCACGCGCTCGCGCGGCGGTCGCGGCATTACCCGGCGGGTAATCGCCGTCGTTCCCTGCTCAGGGCAGAGTGGATCTTGTCAGCCAGAGGATCCACGACCCCGAGGAGACCGCGATGACCGCTTACGCCATCGGCCTGCTGCACCCCCAGCCGCCGCTGCACGACGACGTCTTCGTCTACATGGAGCGCATCCAGGCCACGATGGACCCGTTCGGCGGCCGCTTCATCACCCACGGCAAGGTGCCGGAGGTCCACGAGGGCGCGTTCGACGGGGCCGTGGTGATCCTCGAGTTCCCGGACATGGACCGGGCCCGGGCCTGGTACGACTCGCCCGCCTACCAGGAGATCATCCCGATGCGGGCCGACCACATCCCGAGCGTGATCATGCTGGTCGACGGCGTCGGCGCCGGCCACGACTCCGCCGCGCTGGGCGCCGCGCTCCGCGCGGCCCAGGCGGGATAGCCGTCAGGAGCAGCAGCCTCCGCCGCAGCAGCCGCCCCCGGCGGCCGGCGGGGGCTTCGGGGCGCCGCCGCGGGACGTGCCGGTCACGGCGACCGTCGACAGCAGCTTCACCGTGTCGTCATGGCCGTCCGGGCAGGGCGCCGGGTCGGACGCGTTGATCATCGGGCGGGAGACCTCGAACGTCGACCCGCACGCGCGGCAGCGGTAGTCATAGCGTGGCACGAGGACAGGATACGGCCCGCCCGCGCTAGGCGGCGGGCTCGGAGACGTACGGCGCCCACTGCGGGTCGCCGTCGTGGACGATCCCGATCAGCCGCCAGTGCGCGCCGCGCGGGACGCCGGGCGTCATCCCGAGCGTCCAGCCGAGCTCGGACAGCAGCCGGTCGGCCTTGCGGTGGTTGCAGGTCATGCAGGACGCGACGCAGTTCTCCCACACGTGCTTGCCACCGCGGCTGCGCGGATGCACGTGGTCGATCGTCTCGGCGCGGCGGCCGCAGTAGACGCAGCGGAAGCCGTCGCGGCGCATGAGGGCGGCGCGGGTGAGCGGGACGCGGGTCCGGAACGGGATGCGGACGTAGCGGCGGAGCCGGATCACCGACGGGATCTCGATCTCCATGGTCGCCGAATGCAGGGTGGCCCCCGAGATGTCGTGGTGGACGATCTCGGCCTTCTCCCGGAGCACGAGGCAGACCGCCCGCCGCAGCGGGAGCGTGGTGAGTGGTTCGTACGTCGCGTTCAGGAGAAGGACCTGTCTCATCAGACGGCCTCCGCCGGCGTGTCGGGGTTCGCCTCGGCGGACGCGGCTGACCGCGCCTCGCACCGAGGCCCGAATATTGTCTCCGGCACCTGCGCACTCGCCATGAGGACCTCCCCAGAGGCGAACCGACCTGGAATCAGTGTGGCGGCTGAGGGAGCCCGACCGCTACCCCAAATATCCCCATCGAAGGACCAGATCGAACGCAAAAACGCAGGCATTGCGCGTCGGGCACCTCTCCGGGCGGGCTGATCGGGCGGACGGCCCGCACCGGTGAATACAGTGCATCCCATGACCGGAACGCCTTATCCGCCCGCGCGGCGCCAGGACATCGTCGAGGACATCCACGGCCACCGGGTCGCCGACCCGTACCGCTGGCTGGAGGACGCGGGCAGCGACGAGACCCGCGAGTGGCTCGCCGCGCAGGACGAGCTGTTCCACAAGGTCGCCGACGCGCTCCCGGGCCGGGACCGGCTCCGCCGCCGGCTCGGGGAACTGCTCGGCGCGGGCAGCGTCGGCGCGCCGATCTGGCGCGGCGAGCGGCGGTTCTTCACTCGGCGGACCGCCGAGCAGGAGCATCCCGTGCTGTACACCGTCGACCCGGACGGCTCCGAGCGCGTCCTGGTCGACCCGATGGCGCTGGACCCGGACGGCACGACGACGCTGGACGGCTGGCAGCCCGACAAGGAGGGCCGGCTGCTGGCGTACAAGATCTCGACCGGCGGGGACGAGGAGTCGCTGCTGTTCGTGATCGACGTCGCCACTGGCGAGCGGGTGGAGGGGCCGATCGACCGGACCCGGTCGTCCGGCATCGCCTGGCTGCCCGGCGGGGAGGCGTTCTACTACGTCCGGCGGCTGCCCGCGCGGGCCGTCCCGGAGGGCGAGGAGCAGTACCACCGGCGCGTCTACCTGCACCGGGTCGGCGCCGAGCCGGAGACCGACGACGTCCTGATCTTCGGCGACGGGATGGACAAGACCAACTACTACAGCGTCGGCGTCAGCCGCGACGGGCGGTGGCTGACCGTGTCCGCGTCGCAGGGCACGGCGCCGCGCAACGACCTGTGGCTCGCGGACCTGTCGGCCTCGCCGCTGGAGCGTCCCGAGCTGCGGCCGGTGCAGGTCGGCGTCGACGCCGAGGCCTGGCTGCACGTGGGGCGGGACGGCCGGGCCTACGTGTTCACCGACCGGGACGCGCCGCGGTCCCGGCTGTGCGTGACCGACCCGTCCGACCCGTCGTACGCGACGTGGCGCGACCTCGTCCCGCAGGACCCCGAGGCCGTCCTCACCGACTACGCGATCCTCGACGATCTCGAAGCCCCGGTACTGCTGGCCGGCTGGACGCGGCACGCGATCAGCGAGATCACGGTGCACGACCTGGCGTCCGGCGAGCGGCTCGGCACCGTCCCGACGCCGGGGCTCGGCTCGATCGGCGGGATCGTCGAGCGGCCCGAGGGCGGCCACGAGGCGTGGTTCGGCTACACCGACAACGTCACGCCATCGTCCGTGCTGCGCTACGACGCGCGCACCGGGGAGACGAGCCTGTGGGCGAACGCGCCGGGCACCGTGGAGGTCCCCGAGATCGAGACCCGGCAGGTGACGTACGCGTCCGCGGACGGCACCGAGGTGCGGATGCTGGTGGCGTCCCGGCCCGGCGCGTCCGGCCCGCGCCCGGCGATCCTGTACGGCTACGGCGGGTTCAACATCTCGCTGACCCCGTCGTACTCGGCGAGCATCCTCGCCTGGGTGGAGGCCGGCGGCGTCTACGCGATCGCGAACCTGCGCGGCGGCTCCGAGGAGGGCGAGGAGTGGCACCGCGCGGGGATGCGCGAGCGCAAGCAGAACGTGTTCGACGACTTCCACGCCGCCGCCGAGAAGCTGGTCGCGGACGGCCTGACGACCCCGGCGCAGCTGGCGATCTCCGGCGGGTCGAACGGCGGGCTGCTCGTCGGCGCCGCGCTCACCCAGCGTCCCGACCTGTACCGGGCGGTGGTCTGCTCGGCGCCGCTGCTGGACATGGTCCGCTACGAGCGGTTCGGGCTCGGCCAGACCTGGAACGACGAGTACGGCACGGCGGACGACCCGGTCGAGTTCGGCTGGCTGATCGGCTACTCGCCGTACCACCACGTCCACGCGGGGACGGCGTATCCGGCGACGCTGTTCACCACGTTCGGCAGCGACACCCGCGTCGACCCGCTGCACGCCCGCAAGTTGTGCGCGGCGCTCCAGCACGCGACGGCGTCCGACGCGCCGATCCTGCTGCGGGACGAGGCGGAGGTGGGGCACGCGGCGCGGTCGGTCAGCAGGTCGGTGGACCTGATGACCGACACGCTCACCTTCATCGCCGCCCAGACCGGCCTGGATCTGGCCTAGCGGACACCTGGAGCCGAAGGCGCCCGCCAGGCGGCCTTCGTCGGAGGTGAGGTGGCCTTCAGGGGGAACGACCGGGATGCGTGGGGCGGGTCACAGGGGGCACGGCTGGCGGGCTCGAATTGACAGGTGATCTAATAAGGGGTGTGAACGTGTCGATGGTGCGCAGTCCGTCCGCCGTGGACCGGGTGCTCGGTCTCCTTCGCGAACCGCCCGCCGAGCCGGACGTGTCCGCCGGCTACCTCGACCTGCTCGGTCCCGATGAGGAGCGGGCGCCGTCGCTCGCCCAGTCCGTGATGGAGTCGACGTTCCTGCCGCAGATCTACGAGAAGGTCTGGCGGCCGGTCGGGTTCAACCTGGCCAAGGGCTGGCCGATCGGCCCCGACACCGCCGCGGAGCAGGCGACGGCCCGCGACTGGCTCGGGCTCGGGCAGCCGGGCGACGCGGACCGTCCGGCGGCGACCGTGCTGGACGTGGCGTGCGGCCCCGGCAACGTGACCCGCGCGCTCGCCGAGGGCGTCGGCGAGGACGGCCTCGTCGTCGGGCTGGACGCCTCCGCCACCATGCTGGCCCGCGCGGAGGCCGACACCCCGTCCGGCGGGGAGGTCTGCTATGTCCGCGGCAACGCCGTCGACCTGCCGTTCCGCGACGCGACGTTCGACGCCGTCTGCTGCTTCGGGGCCCTGTACCTGTTCGACGACCCGTGGACGGCCGTCGACGGGATGACCCGCGTGCTGCGGCCGGGCGGCCGGCTGATCATCCTCACCTCGCGGCGGCTGACGCCGCTGTACGCCTCGAAGGTCGGTGGCGAGCTGATCCGCCGGGCCACCGGCTTCACGGTGTTCGGCGACCGGGAGGTCACCGGGGCGCTCGCGGACCGCGGGTTCACCGGCATCCGGCGGCGCCGCTACCCCCTCATGCAGCTGGTGGGCGGCACCCTTCCGGACGCCTGAGCCTCGCGGACGCCTGAGCCTCCCGGACGCCTGAGCCTCCCGGACGCCTGAGCCTCCCGGACGCCTGAGCCTCCCGGGCGCGCGTGAGTGCGGCCCGAGCCGCGGGCGCTCGCGCGTCGCGCCGCGCCGCGGACGCGCCGTCCCGCGGCTCGGGGGTCCTGGAAAGGGTTGAGGGTCTCGTCGGCTGGAGGTCTCGCCGCCGCGCTGCTCGCGTCCCCGTGGGCCGGGGTCGCAGCGGCCCGGGTGGTACCTCGCTCACGCAGAAGCGCGCAGCCCGGCCGGCGGGACGTCCCCCGGAGGCGACGCCCCACCGGCCGGCTCGCGGGCGCGCCCGGGCACGCTCAGCCGGCGAGCACGCCGGGCTAAGCCCGCGCAGGCACCGTGGTCAGCAGAGTTCCTTCTCGATGTAGATGTTGACGATGCCGCCGATCACCTCGCGGCGCGTCTCCCTCCAGCCGAACTTGCGGTACAGGGCGAGCGCCGGGGCCTGCAGCTCGGTCGTGTCGCCGCGCAGGACCCGGTACCCGTACTCGGCGGCGCGTTCCTCCAGTGCGGAGACGACGGCGGCGCCGTAACCGCGCCGCTGCGCGGACGGCCGCACCCGCAGCCGCACCATCTCCACCGCGTCGAGCACGGGGTCGCCCGGCGCGTAACCGCCGAACGCGCGTGCCCGGCCCCCGGGAACGAGGTCGGCGCGGCGCAGGCCGCCCATGGCGACGATCTGCCCGTCCACCTCGCCGACGAGGAACTCGCCGTCATTGCGCAGGTAGATGTCCTCCATCCGGAAGAAGTCGTGGTCGTAGTAGACGCCGTCGCCGGGACGCAGGCCCACCTGCGCCAGGCCCTCGCGGTGCAGCGCGAGGACGGTGGCGTGGTCGCGGGCCCGGTACCGGCGCAGCCGCAGCTCCCCGAAGCTCCAGACGGGGGGATCGTCCTGCAGCCGCACGAGGGCGCGGCGGCGAGGGCGAGGATCCGCGGCGGACGGCGCGGGCCCGGCCTCCGGGCCCGCGGGTTCCGCGCCGGGCGCGGGCCGATCCTGCCAGGAGGCGCTGTCAGGCGTTCCCATGCCCGGTCAGACCTGCTCGGTCGGGGGGACGGGGGGCCGCTCCCCGGTGGGGGACGGCTCCTTGGTGGGGCTGGTGACCCAGGGCCCCGCGAGCGCCTCGCGGAACTCCCGCAGCCCGGCGATCTCGCCGTGCTTGGCCTGCACGGCGACGCCGATCTGGCGGGCCCGGTGCACCAGGATGTCGGACCGGTGGTCGGGCGGCAGGTCCAGGATCGCCTCCTGGCCGCCGGCCAGCGCCGCGTCCGGGTTCCCGGCGTGGAGCTTGCACATCGCCCGGTCGAGGCGCACGAGAGTCAGGTCGACGCGGTCGGTCGGCGCGTACAGCGTCAGCGCGTGGCTCAGCACCTCGTCGCCGTGCTTGTGGTCGCCGAGATTGGTGAACGTGTCGCCCTCATAGAAGGCCATCTGCCGGTCGGTGAAGCCGAACACCAGGTCGCTCGTGTCGGTCTTGGACAACTGGTCGAACACCGAGCGCCCGCGTACGAGCGCCCGGCGGGCGCTGGGCGCGGCGTCGCCGCGTCCGCGCAACGCGAGCATGCCGAGCGCGCGGGCCTCCACCGCGGGCGCCATGGCCGCCGCCACGCCCGGGGTGCGGCCGGCCAGGTCCTGCGCCTTGCGGGCCAGGTGCAGCGCCTCGCGGGGGTCGCCGTAGTACATCGGGACGAGCGACTCGCGGACGGTCACCCAGGCGCGCAGCTGCCGGTCGCCGGTCTCGTCGGCCGCGGTGCGCGCGGTCCGGAAGAACGAGCGGGCCAGCCGGTGGTCGCCCAGATTGATCATGATCAGCCCGGACAGCCCGGACAGCTGCGCCGCGATCCGGCACAGCCGCTCCTGCAGCTCGACCGGCTGCCGCTTGTCGCACATGCGGCGCACCTCGCTGAAGTCCAGCAGCACATCGCAGAGCATCCGCAGCGACGGCGTCGCCTGGTACTGCTGGCCGTAGCCGTAGGTGGTCTCCTCCCATTGGTCGAGCATGGTCGGCGAGACCGTCGCACCGACCAGCGTGTCGTCCATCTTGCGTCGAATGCCGTCGACCGCACCCAGGAACTGACCGTCGAGCGCCACGCCCGCTCCGGCCAGAAGTTGCAGAAGGGTCCTACGAAGCACGATGTCCTCCTCTCCCACGTCAATGGACAGGGGGCCGTCGGCGCGGTCAGGGCCCCGTAGGTCGTTGACTTCCACCCAGTGGCGGTCCTCCGCCCTGGGGATGATCGACCCGACGAGCGTTACGTCGGGCTGCTGTGCCGCGTGCCGTTCCGGAGCCCGCGGCTGCGGCACCGTGGCGGCCCCCGGCCGCACGGCGTGTCCCCGTCCGCAGATGCAGGGGCTCTTGTAGTCGAGCTGATCGGGCTCGACGCGGTACACGGCGCACAGGTAGTGCAGATACTCGGGTCCGGGTCTTTTGTACCCGCTCTCATAGGCCGACAGCAGCGTCTCCCCGAGCCGGGGCGGCGGCTTGCCGTCGACCTCGTACAGGGCCCTGACCTGGGCCACGATGTCGGACAGCGCGACCCCGTGGGCCAGGCGGTGCGCCTTGACCCGGCTGGTGCCGAACAGGGGGCCGCACTGCTCGTGGATCTCGTGCGCGATCTCCTGCGGGCTGCGCCCCCGGGCGAGAGCGTGCGCACGGATCCTGCGAGCCACGTCCGTTTCTTTCCGAGGGGGGTCCGACATCGATTCCGGCCTCCTCACCGTCGGGCCGGGCGGCGCCCCTCCGGGGGAAGGGCGGTCGTCCGGGCCACGGCGACCGGTCAATAGATGGCCACGACAGATAATCTCTCGCGCACGCAGCGTAACCCTGACGGCGGGGCGGGCCAAGCGATTCCCGGGAAAGACAAGGGCTTCGGATGCGTCCTCACCCCCCAGGGTAGAGATTCTTCCTCCGCCGGGTGTGAAGCTTCCCCTGAGGTGGGGGAATCCGGTACTTCGCGGGACGGGGGTGCCCTTGACCCGCCACCGTGAGAGTTGCAATTCTCACCGGGAGCAACGGAACGGATCCAGAGGGTTGATCAATTGCCGGCCGTCCCGGCGGCCGCGCGGTCACGCGCCGCGCACGCCGGGGCCGGCGACGAGGGATCGGCGATGCAGACGACGCAGGAACCGGCGGCACAGGAGCGGACCGGCGCAGCGGCGCCGGGCACGGCGGAGGGAGGGGGAACGCAGGTGGTCACCGACAGACGCGTCGGCTACCTCAGGGCGCTGGAGCGCGAGCTCGACGCCCGCGGGCTGGTCGCCCGCGTGGTCCGGACCCGGTCGGGCCCGGCCTTCCTGCGGGTGGTGAACCCGGCCGCGGCGAGCCTCGCCGAGGACGTCACCTGCGCTCCCGCCCCCGAGAGCCACGACCACTACTTCTGGTGGTCCTGGGGGGAGCGCATGCACCGCGTCGACGACGTGGGCGGCGCCGCCGTGAAGCTCGCGCACGTCCTGCAGCCCCTCGATCAGCGGTCCGCCCGCGCGATGCGGCCGGCGGGCCGCCCCTAGAGCCGGGCGTGCCCCGCGGGGCCGTGGCCGGAACGGCGCGGCAGCCGCGGACCCCGCGGGGCACGCTCGCCGGAACAGCCCCTCCCCGGCCTTGTCAAGACACGTCGCAGGCGGAGTACGAACCGGTCGTTACCGTCCCCTACGATCGGGCTCGTACCCGCCGCAGGTCCACGGCGAGGTGTCGAGACACCCACAAAGGCCGGGGAGGGTCTGCCCGAGATGTTGGCCGATGCTCAGTCGCTGCTGCCCTGGGCGCAGGACGGCACGCCGGAGGCGGCGTGCCGCGACCAGTCGCCGAGCACCGGCTGCCGGCTGGTCTGGAACGTCTCCCACAGCACCGACTTCACGCACTTCTACGCGACGTGGCTCGACAAGCCCCTCGGCACCGTCCTGGCGATCATCCTCACCTTCGTGTTCGCGCTGGTCGTGCGGAACGTCGCGCACCGGATGATCACCAAGGTGACGGTGCGGATGGCCGAGGGCACCATGTCCGAGAAGGTCAAGGAGCGGTCCCGGACGGTCTTCGAGGGCAGCCCCGCCCTGCTGAACCAGCGGCGGGCGCAGCGCGCCAAGACGCTCGGCTCGGTGCTGAACTCGATCGCGTCCATCGTGATCCTGGGGACGGCGGCGTTCAGCATCCTCGGCCGGCTCGGGCTGAACCTCGCGCCGATCCTCGCCAGCGCGAGCGTGATCGGCGTCGCGGTCGGCTTCGGCGCGCAGAACATCGTCAAGGACTTCCTCGCCGGGCTGTTCATGCTGCTGGAGGACCAGTACGGCGTCGGCGACTTCATCGACGTCGGCTCGGCCAAGGGCACGGTCGAGGCGGTCACCCTGCGGGTCACCCGGATGCGCGACGTCAACGGCGTCGTCTGGTACGTCCCGAACGGCGAGATCAAGAAGGTCGGGAACGAGTCGCAGAACTGGGGCCGGGCCGTCCTCGACATCCCGGTCGACATCCGCGAGGACACCGAGAAGGTCAAGGAGATCCTGCAGGCCACGGCGGACGAGCTCGCGGCCTCCCCCGGCTGGGAGGACATGGTCCTCGAGGCGCCGTCGGTGTGGGGCGTGCAGGCGCTCGCCGGCGACGCGCTCGTGATCCGCGTCGTGCTGAAGACCGCGCCCGGCAAGCAGGGCGAGATCGCCCGCGAGCTGCGCGAACGGGTGAAGAACGCGTTCGACGACGCTGGCGTCTCCGTCGCCACCCCGGCCACGACCTGACCGCCGGCGCCCGGCGGCCCTCAGTGCGGCTGAACACCGGCGCGGCTGCTCACGGGGCGGCCGATCACGGAGCGGCTGATCACCGGGCCGCCGATCGCATAGGGTGGGCAGCGCCATGACTGAACAGGTGACCTTCTACGAAGCGGTCGGCGGCGAGGAGACCTTCCACCGGCTGGTGCACCGCTTCTACCAGGGTGTCGCTGAAGACCCCGACCTTCGCGCCCTCTACCCGGAGGAGGACCTCGGCCCCGCCGAGGAGCGGCTCCGGCTCTTCCTCATCCAGTACTGGGGCGGCCCCAACACCTACAGCCAGCGGCGCGGTCATCCGCGGCTGCGGATGCGGCACGTCCCGTTCGTCATCGGCGAGGCCGAGCGTGACGCGTGGCTGAAGCACATGCGGGTCGCGGTCGACGAGCTGGAGCTGCCGGAGCAGCTGGAGAAGATGCTCTGGGACTACTTCACGATGGCGGCGCGAAGCATGGTGAACGCGCCCTCCTGAGCGGGTAGATCGCTGTACATGACGCGAACCCCCTGGTGGCGCAACGCCGTCGTGTACGAGGTCTACGTCCGCAGCTTCGCCGACTCCGACGGGAACGGCGAAGGCGATCTCCAGGGGATCCGGTCCCGGCTGCCGTACCTGCGCGACCTGGGCGTGGACGCGCTCTGGCTGACGCCGTTCTACACCTCGCCGCTCGCGGACGGCGGCTACGACGTCGCCGACTACCGGGACGTCGATCCCCGGTTCGGGACGCTCGCGGACTTCGACGCGCTGGTGACCGACGCGCACGCGCATGGGCTCAAGCTCATCGTGGACATCGTGCCGAACCACTCGTCCGACCGGCACCGGTGGTTCCAGGAGGCGCTGGCGTCGCCGCCCGGCTCACCGGAGCGGGACCGCTACATTTTCCGTCCTGGGCGGGCAGGGGAAACTCCCGGCGAGGTGGATCCGCCGAACGACTGGCCGTCCGCGTTCGGCGGACCGGCCTGGACGCGCGTCCCCGACGGCGAGTGGTACCTGCACCTGTACGCGGCCGAGCAGCCGGACTTCAACTGGCGCAACCCGGAGGTCCGGGCCGAGTTCGAGGACATCCTGCGGTTCTGGCTGGACCGCGGCGTGGACGGTTTCCGCATCGACGTCGCCGCCGGGCTGGTCAAGGACGCCTCGCTCGGCGACCTGAACGGCCGGGGCCGGCGCGTCGCGAACGGGCCGATCTACAGCCGTCCCGAGGTCCACGAGATCTACCGGCGGTGGCGCCGGATCCTCGACGAGTACGAAGGCGACCGCATGGCCATCGGGGAGGTGTGGACGGACGGTCCCGAAGACCTCGCGCTCTACCTGCGCCCCGAAGAACTCCACCAGGTGTTCCAGTTCGACCTGCAGCTCGCGCCGTGGTCGGCCCCCGCGTTCCGCGACGTGATCGAGGCGGCGCTGAAGGCCGTCGCGCCGACCGGTGCCGCGCCCACCTGGGTGCTGTCCAGCCACGACTCCGTCCGCCACCTCACCCGGTACGAGCGGCCGGGCGGCGTGCCCGGCATGGAGTACGCGCGCGCCAAGGCGGCCCTGCTGATGCTGCTGGCACTGCCGGGGTCGGCGTACCTGTACCAAGGCGAGGAACTGGGCCTGCCGGAGGTCCGGGATCTGCCGGACGACGCCCGCCAGGACCCGATCTGGAAGCGCAGCGGCGGCGGCCAGCCCGGACGGGACGGCTGCCGGGTCCCGCTCCCCTGGTCAGGGACGTCGGAGCCGTACGGCTTCTCACCGGACGGCGTCCGGCCGTGGCTGCCGATGCCGGCGGGATGGGCGTCGCTCACGGCGGAGGCACAGGCGGACGAGCCGTCCTCCATGCTGGCGTTCTACCGGCGGGCACTGGCCCAACGCCGCGACCTGCTGGACGAGCTGCCCGAGGAACTGGAGTGGCTCGACTCCCCCGAGACCGCCGTCTTCTTCACCCGCGGGCCGCTCACCTGCGCGGTCAACTGCGGCGAGAACCCCGTCCGGCTCCCACCGGGACGCCCGCTGCTCACGACCATGCCGATGTACGGCGACCTCCTCCCCGGCAACGCGGCGGCCTGGCTGTATTGATTGCAATCCCGGCCCCTTGATTGAGCCTCGGCCCCGGCGGGTCGAAGCTCGGTCCCGGCGGGTCGAAGCTCGGCCGGCGGCACAGGCAGGCACGGGGAGGGAGCGCCAGCGAGTGGAGCGGGCATGCCCGGCGGTTGGCAGGCTGTTTCGCGCGGAGCGCTAGCAGAGCGGGAACAGCCTGCCAACCGTGACGGGGGTTCCAGGGGGTCGCCCCCTGGGCTACATGGGCGGGCGCTGGAGTTCGAGCGGGTCGTCGGCGGACGGGCCGGTCGTGAGGGTCCTGGCCTGGGCCTGGATGCCGGCCCAGCGCAGCACGTCGGCCTTCGCCTCGGCCTGCTGCGCGTCGGGCAGGTGCGCGATGAGGCGACCGCTGTGGTTCATGCCGGGGGCGACGTAGACGGCGGAGTCGCGGCTGCCGCTGCCGAGGCGGAACGGCTCGGCTCCCCACGGGTCGTTCTGGCCGTAGAGGAACAGCATGTGGTCGGCGTGCCGCTTCACCCAGCCGTCGATGTCGCGCATCGCCTTGCCGTTGTCGAAGCGCATCGGGATGTCGCGCGGGACGTAGGTGCGCGGCTGGTAGCTGCTCTCGTACCGCAGCAGCGGGCGCAGGTACTTGAACTTCGGTGACGGCCAGCCGAGCTGGGTGCCCGCCTGGTAGTAGTACGGGATGTAGGGGGCGAGACCCTGGTCGGTGTAGAACGACAGCCCGGAGATGTCGTCGAGGGTCTTGTAGAGGTCGTCGTCCGAGGCGTTCACCGCGGGCAGCGAGGCGCAGTCCGACTGCAGGTGGTACTGCCAGAAGCCCCAGACGTAGTCCATGACGGAGTTCTCGAACGCGCGGTCCGGGGTGCGCAGGATGTCGAACGTCCACTTGTTCTGCGCGGCGGCGGCCTTGAACCGCTCGAGCATCGCGGGACGGCGCTTGAGGAACTCGCGGGCGAGCGCCTCGACGTGGGTGCGGCACGCGGGGTCGGTGCCGACGGTCTTGAAGAACTTGTCGTAGGCGCCGTCGGCGTTGTTGTCGACGTCGTTGGGCGCCACGTACACGACGCTGCCGTCGACGTCGCGGGGGTAGAAGCGCTTGTGGTAGACGACGGTCATGCCGCCCTTGCTGGCGCCCGTCGAGATCCACTTGCCCTTGTAGATCGTCTTGAGCGCGCCGACGATGCGGTGCTCGTCGGTGGCGGCCTGCCAGATCGTGTCCTTCTTCCAGTCCGCGGGCTCGGGCCGGGACGGGGTGAAGTAGCGGTACTCGACGGAGATCTGGTTGCCGTCGACGAGCGCGGTCGGCTCGGCGGTGAACATGGTCTCGGGGGTGTCGTAGCCGCTGGTGTAGAGCACCATGGGCCGGTCCGCCGACTTGTGCTGCAGCATGATCCGCTGCTCGAACCACTTCCCGTTCGGGTCGCGGTGGTCGACGGGCTGCCGGTACTCGAGCCAGAACCAGCGGTAGCCGGGGATCGTGGAGGCCTTCTCCGTCACCTGCATGCCGGGGATGGCCTTGAGCCGGGCGAGGATGTCGTCCGACTGCGCCGCCTTGCCGGCCGTCGCGGGGGTCGCCGCCTGCGCCGCGGTGGCGCCGGTGCCGGCCATGCCCGCGGCGAGCAGCAGGGCGATCGCTCCTCGTGAGATGCGCCGCATTTCATCCCTTCCACGTGGGTTCGCCACATTTCGCGACGCGACACTAGAGGGATATGTGCGGCGAAAGCGGAATGCTGGTGCCCTTGTTATTTATCCGTGACGGCGCGGTCATCACCCGGACGGACCGGCGGGCGGCGCAGCAGAAAAGGACGTCCAGGTCAGACGCCATTATTAGGGGATGAAACGGGCGGCGGGCGGCGCATGGCGCCGCGGGTCACTCGGCGGGAACGAGGTACCGGCCGATGAACTCGCGCTCCTCCGGCGTGAAGCGGCGCAGCCGGTTGGCCTCCACGTCGAACGCGACGAGCGTCGAGGTGGCGGTCGCGTAGACGTTCTCGTCGTCGCGCACCTCGTAGGCCAGCTTGAACGACGCGGCGCGCGCCTCGGTCACCCACGTCTCGACCCGGATCGGGTAGACGGTCGGCAGCAGCGGCAGCTTGTAGTCGATCTCGTGCCGGGAGATCACCATGCCGCGGACCGGCTGCTCGCCCTTGCGCACCGGGTCGCCGTGGAACATCTCCAGGCGCGCGTCCTCCAGGTAGCCGAGGAACTTGACGTTGTTCACATGGCCCTGGGAGTCGATGTCCCCGAACCGGATGTTGAACTCGTAGACGTGCCGGTACTCGGCCGCGGGCAGGTCGGTCTGCTGCATGTCCTCGCCTGGGGGTCGGGTGCCTGGGTCCGGCGACGGGGGTCTCCACCGGTCGGCCCGATGGTACCGGCCGGTGCCCGCGCGCCAGGCGGCCGCCCCGGACGCCCGGGTCAGACCGGGACGTCCCGGACCAGGGACGGGCGCTTCGGGTCGAACGTCCATCCGGGTACGAGGTACCGCATCGCCGCCGCGTCGTCGCGGTCGCCGAGGCCGTGCTCGACGTACAGCCGGTGCGCCGCCGCGACCCGCTCCTCGTCGATCTCCACGCCGAGGCCGGGGGCCTCCGGCAGCGCCAGCTCGCCGCCCTCGATCCGCAGCGGGTCCCGGGTGAGGCGCTGCCCGTCCTGCCAGATCCAGTGCGTGTCGATCGCCGTGATGTCGCCGGGCGCGGCCGCCGCCACCTGCGTGAACATCGCCAGCGACACGTCGAAGTGGTTGTTGGAGTGCGACCCCCAGGTCAGCCCCCAGGCCTGGCAGAGCTGCGCCACCCGCACCGACCCGCGCATCGTCCAGAAGTGCGGGTCGGCGAGCGGGATGTCCACCGCGTCGAGCCGGATCGCGTGCCCGAGCTCCCGCCAGTCCGTCGCGATCATGTTGGTGGCGGTCCGCAGCCCGGTCGCCCGCCGGAACTCCGCCATCGTCTCGCGGCCCGAGTAGCCGCGCTCGGCGCCGCACGGGTCCTCCGCGTAGGCCAGCACGCCCGCGAGGTCCCGGCCGACCCGGACGGCCTCGTCCAGCGGCCACGCGCCGTTCGGGTCCAGCGTGATCCGCGCGGACGGGAACCGCGCGGCGAGCGCCACCACCGCCTCCGCCTCCTCGTCGGGACGCAGCACCCCGCCCTTCAGCTTGAAGTCGGCGAACCCGTACCGGTCCCGCGCCGCCTCCGCCTGCCGGACGATCGCGTCCGCCGTCAGCGCCTCCTCGTGCCGGACGCGCAGCCATCCGTCCGCGCCGTCCTCCGGCTCCGGGTACGGCAGGTCCGTGCGGCGCCGGTCCCCCACGTAGAACAGGTAGCCGAGGACCGGGACCCGCGTGCGCTGGACGCCGTCGCCGAGCAACGCCGCCGCCGGCACGTCCAGATGCTTGCCCATCAGGTCGAGCAGGCACGACTCGATCGCGGTCAGCGCGTGCACGGCGACCCTCGTGTCATGCGTCTGCGGACCGCGTCCGGCCGCGTCCAGGTGGCCGAACGCGGCCCGGACCCCGTTCAGCACCTCGTCGGACCGGCCGATCCGGCGGCCCACGACCAGCTCCCGCGCGTCCTCCAGGGTCCGCCGGATGGCCTCACCGCCCGGGACCTCGCCGGCGCCGGTCGCACCGGACTCGTCGGTGAGCAGCAGCAGGTTCCGGGTGAAGAACGGCGCGTGCGCCCCGCTGAGGTTGAGCAGCATGGCGTCGCGGCCGGCGACCGGCACGACCCGCATCTCGGTGATCCTCGGCGTGCTCATCGTCGTCCCGACCTCCCGGCTGCCCCCGTCGACCCCACCCCAGGGACGATAGGAGCCTGCGGTGATACCCGTCCAACACTGTTTGCGCATCGTCCGATGCCCGCACTGAATCAATCGGTACCCGCGGAGATGGGTGAGCGCCCGGAACGCGGCCGAGTCGCGCTGCTGTCGTCCCGGCTCCTGCGCGCCGTCGCCACGACCTGGGCCGGCATGATCCTCAACTGCCGCCCTGAGGCGCCCCCGCTGTAAAGCGAACGGCCGCGCCGGCACCCATGTGCGGTGCCGGCGCGGCCGTCCGTCAGCGGATCAGTCGCGGGTGAGCTTGCGGTGCGTCACCCTGTGCGGGCGGGCGGCGTCCGCGCCCAGCCGCTCGATCTTGTTCTTCTCGTAGTCGGCGAAGTTGCCCTCGAACCAGAACCAGTTCGAGCCCTCCTCCCACGCCAGGATGTGCGTGGCGATGCGGTCCAGGAACCACCGGTCGTGCGAGGTGATCACGGCGCAGCCGGGGAACTCCAGCAGCGCGTTCTCCAGGCTGGACAGCGTCTCGGTGTCGAGGTCGTTGGTCGGCTCGTCCAGCAGCAGCACGTTGCCGCCGAGCTTCAGGGTCAGCGCCAGGTTCAGCCGGTTGCGCTCACCGCCGGACAGCACCCCGGACGGCTTCTGCTGGTCGGGGCCCTTGAACCCGAACGCCGCCACGTACGCGCGGGACGGCATCTCGACCTGCCCGACGTTGATGTGGTCCAGGCCGTCGGAGACGACCTCCCACACCGACTTCTTCGGGTCGATGCCGCCGCGCCCCTGGTCCACGTAGGAGATCTTGACGGTCTCGCCGAGCCGCAGCTCGCCGGAGTCCGGCTGCTCCTCCCCCACGATCATGCGGAACAGGGTGGTCTTGCCGACGCCGTTCGGGCCGATGACGCCGACGATGCCGTTCGGCGGCAGGTTGAACGACAGGTCGTCCATCAGGGCCCGGTCGCCGAACCCCTTGCCCAGCTTGTCCGCGACGATCACGGTGTTGCCGAGGCGCGGGCCCGGCGGGATCTGGATCTCCTCGAAGTCCAGCTTCCGGGTCTTGGCCGCCTCCGCCGCCATCTCCTCGTAGCGCTCCAGACGCGCCTTGCTCTTCGTCTGCCGCGCCTTCGGGTTCGAGCGGACCCACTCCAGCTCGTCCTGCAGGCGCTTCTTGCGCTTGGCGTCCTTGTTGCCCTCGACCTTCAGCCGGTCGGCCTTCTTCTCCAGGTACGTGGAGTAGTTGCCCTCGTAGGGGAAGCAGCGGCCGCGGTCCAGTTCCAGGATCCAGGTCGCCACGTTGTCCAGGAAGTACCGGTCGTGGGTGACGGCCAGGACGGTGCCCTCGTACTTGGCGAGGAACTGCTCCAGCCACTGCACGCTCTCGGCGTCCAGGTGGTTGGTGGGCTCGTCCAGCAGCAGCAGGTCGGGCGACTCCAGCAGCAGCTTGCACAGCGCCACGCGGCGGCGCTCACCGCCGGACAGCTTGGACACCTCGGCGTCGCCGGGCGGGCAGCGCAGCGCGTCCATCGCCTGGTCGAGCTGGCTGTCGAGGTCCCAGGCGTTGCGATGGTCGAGCTGCTCCTGCAGCTTGCCCATCTCCTCCATCAGCTCGTCGGAGTAGTCCGTCGCCATCTTCTCGGCGATCTCGTTGAACCGGTCGAGCATCGCCTTGGTCTCGGCGACGCCCTCCTGCACGTTCCCGAGGACGGTCTTCTCCTCGTTCAGCGGGGGCTCCTGCTGGAGCATGCCGACGGTGAACCCCGGCATGAGGCGCGCGTCACCGTTGGACGGCTGTTCCAGACCGGCCATCATGCGCAGCAGCGTCGACTTACCGGTGCCGTTCGGCCCGAGAACGCCGATCTTGGCGCCCGGAAGGAAATGCAGGGTGACGTCGTCCAGGACGACCTTGTCGCCATGTGCCTTGCGCACACGCTGCATCGTGTAGATGTACTCGGCCATGTTTCAAGACTAGGGGGTCGCCACCACCGTTTCGTCGCTCTCCCACCCACCCACCACCCCGAACCAAACCCCCAAAGAGCGACCCACCCAGCGCGAACCGCCCCACAGCACGAAACCGCCCCACCACAAGGCCCCAGCCCACCGCAAGGACCAAGGCACGAGGGGGTCTGAACCACAGCGGGGCCAGGCCGCCGCTGGGGGCGAGGCGTGCGGTGGGGTTTGGGGTGGTGGGGGTGGGTGGGCTGGCGGGTGTGGGGCGGGTGGTGGGGAGGGATTGGACGTTGTGCTGTGGGTCAGGTGTCGTTGCCGGGGCGGGGGGTGTCTACGGCGGGGAGGCAGACGCGGTCGCGGCCGGACTCCTTCGCGCGGTACAGGGCGAGGTCGGCGGCCGCCAGCAGTTCGATGAGGTCCTCACCGTGGGTGCGGAACAGCGCCACGCCGACCGAGACCGTGACCGTGACGGTGCCCTCCTCCGCGGGGACGGCGAGGCGGCGGACGCGGCCGCGCAGGCGTTCGGCGACCCGGCATGCCTCCACGGTGTCGGCACCCGGCAGCAGGACCACGAACTCCTCACCGCCGAACCGGCCCACCACGTCGTAGTCGCGCAGCTGGTGGCAGAGGGTGCTGGCCACGCCGACGAGCACCTGGTCGCCGATCAGGTGGCCGTGGGTGTCGTTCACCCGCTTGAAGTGGTCGATGTCGATCAGCAGCAGCGCCAGGGCGTCGTGGGTGCGCTGGGCCCGGGACAGCTCGGTGTCGGCCTCCCGCTGCCAGGCCGCCGCGTTCAGCAGCCCGGTCTTGGCGTCGGTGCGCGCGGCAGCCTGCAGCTGCTGGTGCATCAGGCTGCGCTGCAGCAGCATCACCGGCGGCAGCGCCAGCACCAGCAGCCCGAGCGTCAGCGCGCTCGTGATCGCGACGAGGATGCCGACGCACAGCTCCACGACGTCCAGCAGCAGGCTCTCGCGCGTCCAGAGGACGTCGCGCCACCGGCTCTCGGGGTTGGCGGCGTGCGCGGCGACCGCGACCAGCGCCGTGTTCACGATGGTGAACAGCGCCGCGCAGCCCACCGCCGCCGGGATGCCGGGATACGCCTGCACGACCCAGTGCGGCGCGCCCTCCAGCGGCTCTGGAACGACCCAATGGAAGACCAGCGACGCACATGCCCCGGCGATGCCGAGCGCCGAGGCCACCAGGCCCCGCCGGTAGACGAGGGTCCGGCGCACCCGGAACTGCAGGAGCGCCTGCAGCGGAATCGGGATCAGCAGCGCGTACAGCGGCGGCAGCAGCAGCGCCACCGGCAGCCACCAGGCCGACAGCAGGTCCCGCGCCACCCCGGCCGGCATGCCGAGGCGGCGGGACGCCTCGATGCAGACCGCGCCGCACGCCAGCAGCGCCGCGAACGTCACGACGTCGTGGAGCCGGAAGGGCGTGCGGAACAGCAGGGCGACGATCAGCCCCAGATGGACGGCGACGACCGCCGGCACATAGACCACGAGCAGGGACGGGCGCCCCAGAAGCGATCGGCGGCGGGGCACGCGGGTGAGTTCCCCGCCCCGGTCCTCGGCGGACGACTGCACTGCCGTCATCCTTCCCCCTTACACGCATCACGTTGTGTAACACGATAGTTGCAACGTGTGCGGAACGGGCGGGAAACAGGTACCTTCGGTAGGGCACATGCTGGTGACCGTTCTGGGCACCATGCATAGGAGGCCGCGGATCCGCGGACCTCGGCACATCCTGAGGGGGGCAATACCATGCGCGGCGTTTCCTGGATCTAGGCAGGCCGCAGGACCCCGACGGTGCGGGGGCGAAGACCGGCAGCGTTCGACCTGCCGGCCACGCCCCCGTCCGCTCAAGTCCCGCCTTCCGCCCCGGACGCCCCAGCGCCCGCCCCCCATGCACACCACCTCTCACCCATCGCATCATCCCGGTCACCCAGCGCCACCTCTCGACTTTCCTCACACTCCACCTCCCGACGTTCGGCCTCGCAGCGGTGCGCCCGCGCGGGCTCGCCGGCGCAGGGGTTGAGTTAGGCGGCTGGGGGGCTTCGGCGGGGCTCTCGGCTTCCGCACCTCCCGACGTTCGTTCTCGCAGTGGTGCGCCCGCGCGGGCTCGCCCGCGCAGGGGTTGAGTTAGGCGGCTGGGGGGCTTCGGCGGGGCTCTCGGCTTCCGCACCTCCCGACGTTCGTTCTCGCAGTGGTGCGCCCGCGCGCGGGCTCGCCGGCGCAGGGGTTGCGTTAGGCGGCTGGGGGCCGGTCTCGGCGGGGCTCTCGGCTTTGACACCTCCCTACGTTCGGCCTCGCAGCGGTGCGCCTGTGCAGGGGTTGGGCTAGGCGGCTTGGGGGGTGGGTTCGGCAGGGGTTGTGTCTTCGGCGTCGGGTGGGGCGGTCAGGGCCCATTGGTCGGCGGCGTCGCGAGCGGCCTGGCGGTCCTCGTCGGTGAGGGCGCCGCCCCGCTGGACGGGGCGGAAGTCGGCCGTGCCGCGGCCGAGGTCGTGGCCGACGGTGTTGGCCTCGATCTCGGCGGAGAACCGCCACTGCCCGTCGCGTTCGTACTGCCGGACGCGGAGCCGGCCCGTGACCAGGACGGGCGTGCCGCGCCGGAAGTCGGAGGCGTTGACGTTGTCGGCGAGGCCGCGCCAGCAGTTGACGGTCAGGAACATCGTGTCGAGGTCCTGCCAGGAGCCGGTCTCGCGGTCGTAGCGGCGGGGCGTGCAGCCGACCCGCAGGGACAGGAACGGCGTGCCGTTGCCGGTGACGGTGTAGTAGGGCTCGGCGGCGGTCCAGCCGATGACGGTGACGTGCGCTTCGTTCACGGGTCCTCCGTTGGTTCTCGTGGCTTACGAGAACCAACGGTGCCCGACCCGTCACGCGCGGCGACGGCTCCGTGGAAAATGTGGATAACTATGCGGGCGGGCGGCCGAGGGCGATGTCCACGTCGTGCCGGAAGCCCGCGTAGACGCGCAGGTCGGCGGCGACGGGCTCGATGACCTTGTCGCGGGCGACGCGCTCGATGCCCTCGCGCATGTGCTCTTCCATCTTGTCGCCGTGCTTGGCCGAGGACAGCGCGACGAGGTTGCGGCAGGCGGACGCGGTGAGCCAGCCCATGCCGAGGGTGCAGACGACGAGGACGGCGACATACGGGATGAGGCCGGCCTGGCCGATGAAGCCGCCCGGGTCGTCCCCGCCGACCTTGAGCACGCCGTAGGCGACGAGGACGCCGATCCAGACGACGCTGAGCACGGCGACCAGGACCAGGAAGTACTGCCAGGTCTTGATCAGCCACCACCAGCGCGGCACCTGGTTGAAGGTGGGCAGCGCCTCCTTGAGGGACTCGCCGAGCGCCTCGGGGATCTCGGTGGCGTGCGAGCGGGCGGCGGCGCGGACGGAGCGGGCCCAGTGGACGGGCAGTTCGCCGGTGATGCCGTCGGTGACGCCGGCCAGGGCGTTGTCCACGTCGCCCTGCTGGGCGCCGATGGGGCCGGTGAAGGCGTTGCGGAGCTCCTCGCGGAGTTCGGTGAGGCGCATCCGGCGCAGCGGGTCGGAGCGGAGCCGGGTGATCAGGGCGCTGACGGGCCAGCCGACGAAGTCGGCGGCGCGCAGCTCGTAGGCGCTCTCCATGGCCTCGGCGACGGCGGGCGCGCCGGCGGCGTCGGTGAGGGCCTGGACGAGCTCGGTGCGGCGGCCCTCGTCGACGGTGGTGGGGGGCTCGGCGGCGAAGCGGTGCTCGGCGAAGCGCTCGGCGACCCGGTCGACGTCGGCGGCGAGGCGTTCGCTGCGGGCGCGGCGGGCGGCGACGGTGTCGACGAGGACGTCGCGGAAGCCGTGCACGCCGTCCTCGGCGACGGCGGAGGTGGTGATGATCCGCGGCTGGGCGAGGCCCTCGGCCTCCAGGAGGCGGCGCAGGTCGGCGACGCAGTCGTCGATCTCGTCGGGGGCGAGCCGGTCGACCTGGTTCAGGACGATCAGGGTGACACCGGCGTACCGGGCGAAGGGGACGATGTAGTTGCGGTGCAGGGCGGCGTCGGCGTACTTCTGCGGGTCGACGACCCAGACGAGCAGGTCGGCGATCGTGACGAACCGGTCGACCTCGGCGCGGTGCAGGGCCTGGATGGAGTCGTGGTCGGGCAGGTCGAGCAGGACGAGGCCCTGCAGGGAGCTGTCGGCGCGTTCCAGGTCGAGGGCGCTGGCGCGGGCGTAGCGGTGCCGCTTGTCGACGTCGAGCCAGTCCAGCAGGGGGCCGGCGCCGTCGAGGCCCCAGACGCAGGCGTGCGCCTTGGAGGTCATGGGGCGGCGCATGCCGGTGGGCGACAGCTCCAGCCCGCAGATGGCGTTGAACAGGGACGACTTGCCGCTGCCGGTGCCGCCGGCGAGGGTGACGACGGTGTGCTCGCCGGACAGCCGCAGCCGCTGGCCGGCCCGGTCGAGCAGCGCGTCGGCGTCCTCGAGGAGGGGCCGGTCCAGCCGTCCGGTGCCGGCCTGGACGAGGCGGTCCAGGCCGTTGAGCCGGTCGGTGAGGGTGGGGGCGGCCGGCTCGGCGCGCTCGGCGGGCGCCGCCGGGTGCGCGCCGAGGACGTCCGTGGCGGGGACCGGGATGCCGCCGGGGCTCGTCGGCGAGCCGGCGGGCAGGGCCGAGGTGGTCATCGGGCGACCTCGAGGTTGTAGGTGGCCTGGTACAGCTGGACGGGGACGGTCTCGTCGGGCAGGCCGGCGCCGTCGAGCACCTGCCCGAACCGGATGGCCTCCTCGTCGAACAGCATCCCGATGCGGCTGCGCAGGTCGGCGCGGGCCTTGGCGCCCATGCCGCGCAGCGACTCGGCGCCGAACAGCGCCTTGAGGAGCCGCTGCGGGACGGCGCTGTTGCCGCCTTCGACGGCGACGTCGGAGGTGCCGTAGCCGAGCAGGCCGATCATCAGGACGAGGGAGACCGCCTCGGTGTCGAACGAGACGAGCTTGGCGACCGAGCGCTTGGTCACCCCCTCTGTGCGGATCAGCTCCTGGACGTGGTCCTGCCAGGCGCTGACGGCGCGGGTGACGCGGCGCGACAGTTCCGGGGAGACGTGGCCGATCTCGTCGCCGCGGCCGGCGAGCACGGTGCCGCCGGCGGGGTGGTCGCGCCAGCGGGCGACGACCTGCTCGGCGCCGTGCTCGGCGGACGACATGATCAGGGATTCGAGCCCGCTGCGCAGCGCGGCCTTGAGCGCGCGCACACGGGCGGGGCTGCGGCGGCGCCGGCTGGAGCCCCGGCCGCGGCGCGCGCGCTGGACGTGCAGGGCGCGCAGCAGGTCGCCGGTGCCGGCGAAGTCCTGCCAGCGGGCGAGGACCTCGCCGCGCAGCAGCGAGCCGTTGCGGGTGGCCTCGTCGAGTTCGGCGAGGGCGGTGCCGTAGGCGGCCTCGACCTGCTGGGCGAGCTCGGCTCGCTGCTCGACCTGCGCCTCGACCTGGCGGGCCAGCTCGGGGACGCGGGTGCGGAAGCTGTCGAGGACGGCGGCGAGAGTGTCGCTGATGACGATCTCGCGGTCCTCGACGTCCTCGGCGACGCCGGTGAGCCAGGCGCGGATGTCCTCGACGGTCTCCTCGGGGAGCCGGCTCTCCTCGATCCGGGTCTCGGGGATCGTGAAGCGGCGGGCGTCGCCGACCTCGTGCTCGTCGAGCATCTCGCCGAAGTGCTCGACGACGTCGGAGCTGCCCTGCCCGACCGATCCGGCGCGCCCGCCGGGGCCGTCGCCCTGCGGGACGCGGGAGAGCACGACGCCGATGGTGGCGCCGTTCTCCTTGGCGCGCTGGAGCATCTGCCACACCTGCGCGTCGGCGTAGCGGGCGGCGGTGGTGACGCAGAGCCACAGGTCGGCGGCCGCCATCAGCTTGGTGGCGAACTCGTAGTGGTCCTCGAAGACGGAGTCGAAGTCGGGGCTGTCGAGCAGCGCCAGGCCGGGCGGGAGGGCCTCGCTGGCGATGATGACCAGCTGGTCGCCCGCGATGGCGTCGGGCGCCGGGCCGCGGACGCGTCCCATGCCCGGCAGCATCGGCCCCTCCATGAACCACTGCACGTGGTCGGGGTGGCAGACGAGGATCGGGCTGCTGGTGGTGGGGCGGAGCACGCCGGTGGCGCTCACTCGGGCCCCGACGAGCGTGTTGACCAGCGTGGACTTGCCCGCGCCGGTCGATCCGCCGAGCACCACCAGCATCGGCGCGCCGGCCGCCTGCAGGCGGGGCAGGACGTAGTCGTCGAGCTGGTTGCGCAGCTCGTCGCGGGCCTCGCGGGCCTCCTGGACGCCGGGGACCTCCAGCAGGAAGTCGAAGGCGCCGAGCTGCTCGCGGAGCGCGGTCAGCGCCCTGACCAGCTCGCCCTGCCGGACCGTCGCGCCGCCGGACGGCGCGGGCCGGGGCCGGGGCGCACCGCCCCCGCGCGCCTTGCCGCCGGACGCCTTCTCCTCGGCCGTCTCGCCGCCCGAGGCCGTCTCGGCCGCGTCGGCCGTCTCACCGTCGGAGGCGGCCTTCTCGGCGGACGCGTCGGTGTCCGGCTCTTCGGGCATGGCGTCGCCGGACGCGGGCTTCGCGGAGTCCTCGCCTCCGCGTCCGGTGCCCGCCTCCTCGTCGTGGACCGCGCTTCGCTCTGCGGGGGGTGTCACGGATCCCGTCCCAAGTCGGCTCGAATCATGTCGATCTCTCGCGCCACGTCGACCACGTCGCCCACGACCACGATCGCCGGGGGCCGGACTCCGCCGGCGGCCATCTCGTCGGCCACGGTGCCCAGCGTCGCGGTCAGCGTCCGCTGGCCCGGGAGGGTGCCGTCCTGGATGACGGCGACCGGCGTGTCGGACGACCGACCATAGCGCACGAGGGCGGGCGCGATGAGCGCCATCCGCTCGACCGCCATCAGCAGTACGAGCGTCCCGTGGGCGCGGCCGAGCGCCTCCCAGTCGACGGTGGACTCGGGGTGCCCCGGCGGGACGTGCGCGGAGACGACGTGGAACTCCTGCGCGACGCCGCGGTGGGTCACCGGGATGCCGGCGGCGGACGGCACCGCGACCGAGCTGCTGATCCCGGGGACCACCATGACCGGGACGCCGTTGCGGGCGCAGTGCAGCGCCTCCTCGCCGCCGCGGCCGAAGACGAACGGGTCGCCGCCCTTGAGCCGGACGACGAACCTGCCCTGCTTGGCGTGCTCGACGAGGTAGTCGTTGATCTTGTTCTGGGTGACGGTCCGGCCGTAGGGGATCTTCGCGGCGTCGATCACCTCGACGTCGTCGGCCAGCTCGTCCAGCAGCCCGCCGGGGGCGAGCCGGTCGGTGACGACGACGTCGGCCATCGCGAGCAGCTGCCGGCCGCGGACGGTGATCAGGCCCGGGTCGCCGGGGCCGCCGCCGACCAGCGCGACGCCGGACGGCTTGCGCCGCGAGTGCCGGGATTCGAGGGCGCCGTCGCGGAGCCCGTCCACGACGGCGTCGCGGATGCCGGCGGCGCGGCGCGGGTCGCCGCCGAGCAGCACCCCGACGGTGGCGTCGCCGGCCTGCCCGCTCGCGGGCGTCCAGGCGGGGGACGACTCGGCGTCGTCGGCCCGCACCGACCAGATCCGGGCGGCCTCCGCGTCGGCGACGACGTCCCCGTTGACCTTGGCGTCGTCGGTGACGGCCTGCACCAGCCAGGCGCCGGCGCAGTCGCCGCGCCGGTAGGGGCGGGCGTGCCAGGCGATGCGGCCGGCCTCGGCGAGGCCCTGCAGCGAGGGGGTCACCTCGGGCGAGACGAGGACGACCTCGGCGCCCGCGTCCAGCAGGGCGGGGACGCGGCGCTGCGCGACCCGGCCGCCGCCGACGACGAGGACGCGTCGCCCTCGAAGGCGCAGACCTAGCAGGTACGGGGGCACGTGGTGATTCTTTCGGACGCCGGTGACGGACAAGTGTCTTTGTGGAACAAAGGTACTCGGGTTGGGGAGTTCATGGAGAGGGGCTCCGGCCGTTCGATAGCCGAGCGTGACTCATTCCGAGATCATGTCGTTACGGGGCGCCGCCTCCTTCCCGGTGACGCCGGCGGACTTCTCGGTGACCCCGGCGGAGTCGAACGTGGCGACCTCGTGCAGCACCCGCACCGAGCCCTGGACCAGCGGCAACGCCAGCAGGGCGCCGGTGCCCTCGCCGAGCCGCAGCTCCAGGTCGACGAGCGGGCGCAGGCCGAGATGATCGACGGCGGCGGAGTGGCCGGGCTCGGCGGAGCGGTGCCCGGCGACGCAGCCGGCGAGGGCGTCGGGGCTCATCGCGGCGGCGACGAGGGCGGCCGATCCGGCGATCACCCCGTCCAGGACGACCGGGACGCGCAGCGCCGCGGCGCCGAGGACGAACCCGGCGATCCCGGCATGCTCGAACCCGCCGACGGCCGCCAGGACGTCGAGGGGGTCGCGGCTTCCGGCGCCTTCCGACAGGCCGTGCCGGGCGAGGGCCGTCCGGACGACCTCGACCTTGCGGGCGTGGGTGGCGTCGTCGATGCCGGTGCCGCGGCCGGTGACCCGCTCGGGCGGCAGGCCGGTGAACGCGGCGATCAGCGCGGCGGACGCGGTGGTGTTGGCGATGCCCATGTCGCCGGTGATCAGGCAGCGGGCGCCCTGGCCCGCCAGCTCGCGGGCCACCTCGATGCCGGTGGCGACGGCGCGGCGCGCCTCGTCCGCGGTCATCGCGGGGCCGGCCGTCATGTCGGCGGTGCCGGGGGCGATCTTGCGGGAGAGCAGGCCGGGGGCCGGTTCCAGCGGCGCGGCGACGCCGATGTCCACGACGGTGACGCGGGCGCCGACCTGCTTGGCGAACGCGTTGACGACCGCCCCGCCGGCCACGAAGTTCGCCACCATCTGCGCGGTGACCTCTTGTGGCCATGGCGTCACGCCCTGTGCATGGACGCCGTGGTCGGCGGCGAAGACGGCGACGGCCGCGGGCTCGGGCAGCGGCGGCGGGCACTGCCCGGCGAGCCCGGCGAGCCGGACCGAGACCTCCTCCAGCACGCCGAGCGAGCCCGGCGGCTTGGTCAGCCGGCCCTGCAGGTCGCGGGCCTCGTCCATCGCGGCCCGGTCGGGCGGCGCGATCGCGGCCAGCGTCTCCTCGATCACGGCGCCGGCTCTGTTGTCTGCCACGTGGTCTCCCTCAGATTCCCAGCTCGCCGAGCACGTCCAGCAGGGCGTCGTTGGACGGGCGGTCGCGCACGGCGATGCGCAGCCAGTCGGTGCCGAGGCCGGGGAAGGTGTCCCCGCGCCTGACCGCGTAGCCGCGCTGCCGCAGCAGCGCCCGGATGCCGAGCGCGTCCGGCACGCACAGGCACAGGAACGACGCGCGCGCCTCGGGCACCACGTACAGGCCCCGGGCGGTCAGCTCGCCGGCCAGCCGGTCGCGCTCGGCGGCGAGGTCGGCGGCCCAGGCCCGCGCCTCGGCGACCGCGTCCGGCTCGCAGCACGCCTCGATCGCCACCAGCGCGGGCGTCGACACCGCCCACAGCGGCTGCGCGTCCGCGAGCCGGCTCACCAGGTGCGGGTCGGCGAGCAGGTAGCCGGCGCGCAGCCCGGCGAGGCCCCACGTCTTGGTCAGCGACCGGATCACCACGATCCCGGCGGGCAGCCGGGACGCGAGGGTCTCCGGCTCGCCGGGGACGCAGTCCATGAACGCCTCGTCCACCACGACCGTCCGGCCGGGCCGGGACAGCGCGGTGATCGCGGAGGCCGGGTGCAGCACCGAGGTCGGGTTGGTCGGGTTGCCGACGACGACGAGGTCGGCGTCGTCCGGCACGACGGCCGGGTCGAGGGTGAAGTCCTTGCCGAGGATGGCCCGCTCCACCGCGTGCCCGGCGGACCGCAGCGCCGCCTCCGGCTCGGTGAACTGCGGATGCACCACGACCGCCTTGCGCGGCTTCAGGACGCGCGCCAGCAGCACGAACGCCTCGGCGGCGCCGGCGGTGAGCAGCACCTCCTCGGCGGCGCGGCCGTGCCGCCGCGCGACGGCCCGCCGGGCCGGGCGCGGGTCGGGGTAGCCGGCGAGGTCGGCGACGGACGCGCGGAGCCGGTCGGCGAGCCACGCGGGCGGCGTGCCGGTGCGGACGTTCACGGCGAAGTCGGCGAGCCCGCCGCCGACCTCGGCGTCCCCGTGATGGCGCAGGTCGACCTCGTCGGCGCCGTCGTCGAGGCCGGCGACCACCGGCCGGTGCCCGATCACGGCGCGCCCTGCTCGAAGGCGCCCTGGCCGTAGGCGGACGTGCCCTGGCCGTAGGACGCCGCGCCCTGACCGAAGGGCTGCGGGGCCTGCTCGAAGTAGAGCAGCGCGTTGACGGCCGCGGCGGCGACCGCCGGGCCGCCCTTCTCCGAGACGTTGCTGAGCTGCGGCAGCCCGCTGGCCCGCAGCGCCTCCTTGGCCTCGGCGGCGCCGACGAACCCGACGGGCGTGCCGACGACCAGCGCGGGCCGGACCCGGCGCGCGATGATCTCGAAGATCGCCTCCGGCGCGGAGCCGACCACCCAGACCGCGCCCGGCCCGACCTCGGAGTAGGCGATGCGGACCGCGGCGGCCGGCCGGGTGATCCCGGCGGCGCGCGCCATCCGCGCGGCGGCGGGGTCGTCGGCGTGGCAGGCCGTCTCGCGGGCGCTGATCCCGGCGGCGGTCATGTGCTCGTCGGTGACGATCGGGGCGCCCGAGCGCAGCGCGGACCAGCCCTGGACGAGGAAGTCCTCCGTGGTGACCAGGTCCACCGCGTACTCCAGGTCGGCGGTGGCGTGGATCACCCGTTCCGCGACGGCCCGCCACAGCGGCGGCATCGGGGACAGGTCGACCCGGGAGCGCAGGATCTCATAGGACCGGACCTCGATCGGGTGGGGCTGGCGTACGGTCACTGCGCCTCCAGATTGATCATGGTCGGGTGGGTCACGGTCGGTCCTCGCGGTCGCCGGGGAGTTCGTCGTCGGGCACCTAGGGTTTCACGGGTCGCCGGGCGCTATGACCCGGCTTCGCCGGGATCACCGGGTTCGCCGGTGATCCGGGGGTCGCCCGCGATGTCCGGCGCGCCCGGGGCACGGACCGTCGCCGGGACGATCCGGGCCACCGCCGCCGTGGCGCGCGCCGTCGCGCGCTTCTCCACGACGAGGAGGGCGTCGCCGCCGAGCGCGCGGGCCCCGTGCAGGGCCGCCGCCTCGGCCACGCTCGCCGTCCCGGTCCGGGCCCGTACGCCCTCCGCCGGGTTCGGCACCACCACCTGCGCCAGCACGCCCACAGGGTAGGCGACGAGGTGAAATCCGAACATTCCGGCGGCATCCCGGACACCGCCCGTGCCCGCGCGCGCCTCGACGGTCGCCACGCACGCGACGTCCTCGCCGCGCAGGCCGTCGCGGTCCAGCACGGCGCGGATCAGCCCGCCGATCTCCCGCACGTCCGCCCGGCTGGACGCGCCCACGCCGATGACCAGCGTCACAGGACCGAGCGTCCGGGCGGGGGCGGGAGGGTCTCGATGCTCCTGATCCGCTTCGCGGCCGGCGGTTCGGGGATGGATGCGGGGCGCTCGGCCCAGAGGAGGGTGATCGGGGACGGCGGTTCCAGAGCGCCGGTGATCGGGGACGGCGATTCCGGAGCGCCGGTGAGCGGGGTCGCCTGGAGGGTCGTGGCGTGGGCGGTGAAGCCGTGACCTGCGAGGACGTCCATCAGCGCGGGAACGGCGCCGGCCGGTGCCGTGGCGGCGAGACGGTGCCGGGCCCGCGAGGCGCAGGTGGCCAGCGCCTCCGGGGACGCGTCCGCCAGGAAGACGGCGTCGGGAACGGGCAGATGATCGACGACCGTGCCGATCTCGCCCCGCGACACCGCGACCCGGACGCCGTGCCTGCGGACGTTCTCCCTCAGCCGGACGCAGACGGAGTCGTCGCGGTCGAGAGCGACGGCCGCCGCGCCGAAGCGGGCGCATTCGATCGCTACCGAGGCGTCACCGGAACCGATGTCCCACACCATGTCCCCTATGCGCGGCCCCAGTTTGGCCAAGGCGAACGCACGCGCTTCCGGTGTCAGGGCCGGTTCCCCAACGAAGGCTTCCTGAGGCAGTGCCCAGGCCGGCTCCCTTAGGGCGGGGCCAGCAATCCATGTGGGAGCGTCCTCCGCGCGCCGGTTGTCCAGCACGAGGACCACGTCCGGCTTGTTCCACGGACGTGTGGTCGCCTCCGCCGGACGGACGTGGACGACGCGCTCCTCGGGCCCGTCCACGTCCTCGCACACGATGAAGGAGCGCGGCGTCTGCGGGAACAGGGCGCGGCCTAGTTCGGCGGGTCCCGTGCCAGGGGCGGTCAGGACGGCCACCTTGGGGTGCGCGCGGCAGGCGTTCACCGCGCGCCGGAATTCTGCGGCGGAGACGACGAGCGCGTCGTCCCAGGGCACGTCCGCCAGCGCGAAGGCCCGTGCCGCGAGCGCGGTCCCGGAGCGCGGCGCGCCGTCGCGGCCGCTGACCGTGAGCACCGCTACCGCGCCATCCGCCCGAACATCCCCACCATGCGCTCTCCCTTCGCGTCGACCAGCACGACCTGCGCGGCCACCGGGCTCTCGGCCGACCCGGCGGCCTCGGCGGCGAGGCGTTCCAGCTCGCCGGCGGTCCGGCGGCACAGCTCCCGGCCGCACGGCCCGAGCCGTCCGGCGGCCTCCCACAGCTCGTAGGCGCTCTGCGGCGTCCCGGCCGCCTCGACCTCGGCCGCCAGCGCCGGGCCGCCGTCCATGTCCGCGGTGATCGCGGAGAGGGCGGGGACGCCGCCCGCGATCGCGGCCTGCTCGTCGACGCCGGACACCAGCACGACCTGCGCGAGCCCTTCGCCGACCGCGCTCCGCAGCGCGTCGAGGCCGACGGGGACGAAGCAGTCGTCCGGCAGTTTCGGCAGCATGCGGCGGGCGGTCTCCGCCGCGTCCGCGCCGTGCATCACCAGCGTCCGCCGTACCGCGGGCGCCTCTGTCGCCTGTGTCCCGGTCATGCCCGTCCCTCCTGGTCGTGGGCGTCGAGCCTCCCGGAGGCCGCGCCCGGCCCGGGGCGCGGCGCGCCGCGCGCCCCCGGATCGGTCAGCATTCCGGACCGTCCTGACGGAGATCGGTGGCGATGCGGCTGAAGACGAACATGTCCCGGTTGACGCCCTCGGCGTCGCGTTCCGCGCCCCGCGCCACCCCTTCGCGCAGGTAGCCGGCCTTCTCCGCGACCCGGATCGAGGCGTGGTTGCTGGTGAGGGCGCGCAGTTCGATACGGAACAGCCCGCAGTCCCGCAGCGCCCAGTTCGAGACGAGCGTGAGAGCCTCCGTGGCGTACCCCCGCCCGCGCGCGCTTGACCGCACCCCGTATCCGACCTCGCAGGTCAGTTGCGCCCAGTCGACTTTGAACAGGCCGATGGTGCCGATAAGGCCACCCGTCTCGCGGTCGGTCACGGCCAAGTGGATGCCGAGGCCGAAGCGGTGCACCTTGTGGACGCCCTCGCGCAGGAACCAGGCGAGCGGCTCGGCCTCCAGCGCGTCAGGGAAGTTCGGCGGGAGGAAGTCCTCGCCCGCGCGGATCACCTCGATCAGGTCGGGTGCGTCGTCGAGCCCGAACGGGCGCAGGACGAGGCGCCCGGCCTCCAGGCGCACGCTCCCGGTGAAGACGTCCACACCTCTCCCTCCACCCGCATCCCCGCCATGCCCGCAGGCGGGGCCGTCACAGGCAGGCCGCGACCATCCGGCTGGCGAACCAGGGCGATCCGGCCCAGTGCACGTGGAGGTACGACGCGACGCAGTCGCCCCGCACGAAGCCCACCGGACCGGACGCGGACCACTGCCAGGCGGCGGTCTCCCCACGGTCGGGGACCGTCACCGTGCGGTGGAACTCGTGCCCGTGCACCCGTTCGCCCGCGCGCGCGACGACCGAGTCGGCCACCGCCACCGCGGCACGATAACCCAGCGTCAGCCGCGGGGCCATGGCCGCTCTCGCGCCATTCAGCACACCGCACATGGGCGCGCCGTCGAGTTCCTCCGCGAGGTATAGGAGTCCTGCGCACTCGGCGTACACGGGTCGGGACGTCTCAGCGAACGCCGCCAGTTCCTCGCGCAGCGGCTCGTTGGACGACAGCTGCGCCGCGTACACCTCGGGGAACCCGCCGCCGACGACGACTCCGCGCGTCCCTTCGGGCAGGCCCTCGTCCTGCAACGGATCGAACCGCACGACCTCCGCGCCCGCCGCTTCGAGCAGTTCCTCGTTCTCCGCATAGCCGAACGTGAAGGCGGGACCGCCCGCCACCGCGATGCGGGGACGTCCGGCATGTTTCTCCGGTACGGCCTCGGACGGATCCCACGGCGCGGCGTCCAGCTCCGGCGCCTCCCGGGCCAGCGCTAGGAGGGCGTCGAGGTCGCATGACGCCGCGACGAGTTCGCCCAGCCGCCGGACGGTGTCCACCGCTTCCGCGCTGCGTTCGGCCGCCGGTATGAGCCCGAGGTGCCGGGACGGCGTCGCGGCGTCGTCGGTGCGGCGCAGCGCGCCCAGAACCGGCAGCCCGAGTTCCTCGACGGCCTCGCGGCACATGCGCTCGTGGCCGTCGGAACCGAGCCGGTTCAGGATGACGCCGCCGACGCGGACCGTCCCGAACGACCGGAACCCGTGGACGAGCGCCGCGACGGACCGTCCCGCGGCGGCGGACGCGTCCACGACCAGCACGACCGGCGCGTCCAGGAGCGTCGCGACATGCGCCGTGGACGCGTAGTCCCCTCCCCCGGCCGAGGCGGACGGCCCGAGCCCGGCCGCACCGTCGTACAGGCCCATGACGCCCTCGACGACGGCTATGTCCGCGCCCTCCGCGCCGTGCAGGAACAGCGGCACGACCAGGTCCTCGGACGTCAGCCAGGGATCCAGGTTCCGGCCGGGGCGGCCCGTCGCGAGCGCGTGGTAGCCGGGGTCGATGTAGTCCGGGCCCACCTTGTGCGGTGACACCTGCAGGCCGCGCATCGCGAACGCGGCCATCAGCCCGGTCGCCACGGTCGTCTTGCCGCTGCCCGACGAGGGCGCCGCGACGACGAGCCGCGGGACGGTCACCACTCGATGCCCTTCTGCCCCTTCTGGCCGCTGTCCATCGGGTGCCGCACCTTGCCCATCTCCGTGACCAGGTCGGCGGCCTCGATGAGGCGCGGGTCGGCGTCCCGGCCGGTGATCACCACGTGCTGGTTGCCGGGACGGTCCGCCAGCGTGGCCACGACGTCGTCGACGTCGACCCAGCCCCACTTCATCGGGTAGGTGAACTCGTCCAGGACGTAGAGGCGGTACGTCTCGGCGGCCAGGTCGCGCTTGATCTGCTCCCAGCCCTCGCGGGCGTCGGCCTCGTGGTCGGCCTCGGTGCCGGGCCGCTGGATCCACGACCAGCCCTCGCCCATCTTGTTCCAGAACACCGGCCCCCCTTCGCCGGTCTGCTCGTGCAGGCGGCCGAGCGCGAGCAGCGCGTTCTCCTCGCCGATCCGCCACTTCGCCGACTTGACGAACTGGAACACCCCGATCGGCCAGCCCTGGTTCCAGGCCCGGAGCGCGAGCCCGAACGCGGCCGTCGACTTCCCCTTGCCCGGCCCGGTGTGCACCATCACCAGCGGCCGGTTGCGGCGCTGCCTGGTGGTGAGCCCGTCGTCCGGCACGTACTCCGGCTTGCCCTGCGGCATCTCAGCCCCTGCTTCCTGGATCTGCGCTTGCTGGATCTGCGGCGGACCGCCCGGCGGTCACGCGACGTTCCGCGCGCCGCCGCGCGCGTCGCGGACGACGCCGGCGAGCGCGTCGGCGGCGAGGCGGTCGAGCCGGACGACCTCGGCGCCGAGCCGGGCGCCGAGCGCGGCGGCGAGGCCGAGCCGCACCGGCCCGGACTCGCAGTCGACGACCACGGACGCGACGCCGGCGAGCAGCCCGGCCGCCCGCGACGGGTCGGGGCCGTGGGTGGCGCGGCCGTCGGTCACCACGACCAGCAGCGGGCGCCGGGCCGGGTCGCGCAGCCGCTCGACCCGCAGCACCTCCGCCGCGCGCATCAGCCCCGCGGACAGGGGCGTGCGGCCTCCGGTCGGCAGCGCGTCGAGGCGGCGCGCCCCGGCCTCCACCGACGACGTGGGCGGCAGCGCCAGGTCGGCGTCCCTCCCCCGGAAGGTGATGAGGCCGACCTTGTCGCGCCGCTGGTAGGCGTCGAGAAGGAGGCTCAGGACGGCGCCCTTCACCGCGCGCATCCGCTTGCGCGCCGCCATCGACCCGCTGGCGTCCACCACGAACAGGACGAGATTGCCTTCCCGCCCGTCGCGGACCGCTTCGCGCAGGTCTTCGGGTTGGACGACCAGACCGGAACCGGTACGTCCCCGCGCGCGCTGGTGCGGTGCCGCCGCGCGGAGCGTCGCCGTTAGGTGCAGCCCGCGCGCGCCCGGCCGGGCACCCGAGACGCGCCCGTACGGGCTGCGCGCCTTGGAACGCCGTCCCGGCGCACCGTCGCCCAGCCCGGGGACGGTGAAAAGGCGCGGCTTGTAGGCGGCGTCCGCGGGCGCGGGCTCGCTCTCACCCGAACGCCCCGGGCCGCCGCTCTCCACGGACGGCTCCGACTGTTCCGCCTGCGGCGGGACGGCAGGAGGCGGGACGGACGCGTCCTGTTCGGGGCCGTCGGGAAGGCCGCCGCCTCCCCCGTCCGGTCCGCCGGGCCCGTCGTCGGAAGGCCCCGGGTCGTCGGGCGGCGGTTCCGGATCGTCGCCGTGCTCGTCGAGGACCTCGTCGAGCTTCTGCCGGTCCAGGCCGGGCGCGTCGAACGGGTCGCGGCGGCGCCGGTGCGGCAGCGCGAGCCGCGCCGCCGTCCGCACGTCGTCGGCCGTCACCGCGTCGCGGCCGTGCCAGGCGGCCAGCGCGATCGCCGCGCGGGCCGTCACCAGGTCGGCGCGCAGGCCGTCGACCTCGAACGACGCGCATACGGCGGTGATCTGGCGGAGCGCGGCGTCGGTCAGCTCCACGGCGGGCAGCCGGTCGCGGGCGGCGGCGATCCGGTTGGCCAGGTCGGCCTCGTCCTCGGCGAAGGCCGCGGCGAAGCCGTCCGGGTCGTCCTCGAACCGCAGCCGCCGCCGGACGACCTCGGCGCGCTCGGCCGGGTCGCGGGTCGCGGCGACCTCGACGGTCAGCCCGAACCGGTCCAGCAGCTGCGGGCGCAGCTCGCCCTCCTCCGGGTTCATCGTCCCGACCAGCAGGAACCGCGCCGCGTGCCGGACCGACACGCCCTCGCGCTCCACGTACGACTCGCCCATGGCCGCCGCGTCCAGCAGCAGGTCGACCAGGTGGTCATGGAGGAGGTTGACCTCGTCGACGTACAGCACGCCGCGGTGCGCCGCCGCGAGCAGGCCCGGCTCGAACGCCTTCACGCCCTCGGTGAGCGCGCGCTCGATGTCCAGCGAGCCGGTGAGCCGGTCCTCGGACGCGCCCACCGGCAGCTCCACCAGCCGCGCTGCCCGCGCCTCAGCGCCGCCCGCGGCGTGCGGGCCGTCCGGGCCGTCCGGGCAGGACGGGTCGGGGTCGGCGGGATCGCAGGAGAACCGGCAGCCCGGCACGACCGGCACCGGCGGCAGCAGCCCGGCCAGCGCGCGCACGATCGTCGACTTCGCGGTGCCCTTCTCGCCGCGCACCAGCACGCCGCCGACGCCCGGCGACACGGCGTTGATCAGCAGGGCGAGCTTGAGATCGTCCATCCCGACGACGGCGGAGAAGGGGTAGCGCGCGCGGGCGCGCCGCTCCGGCCGGCCGGCGCCCGTCTTCGACGCGGGTCGCACGTGTCGTCATCCTTCCTCGGGTGTCCACGCCCGTGGCGGTGCCTGTCCGACGGCCGGAGTCTCCTGGCTCCCGGATCACCGCGCTCCCTCGGCCTTCCAGCACCGCGTGCCGTGGCCGCGTCGAGGGGGCGCTCCCCTGGTCACAGTTGCGGGACAGCCCCGGATTCGCACCGGGTTCCTCCGCGTCCGTCGCCCGCCCAGGATCGCACACCGGCCGGGCGCGCTCGACCCGGCGGTCTATCGGCGGAGTGATGGTCAATGTTGGCGATACGCCAATGAGAATGGTCTACTGGTCGGTATGGAGCGACGCGCAGCCCCGCGCGGCGAGGCCGCCGGAGCCGCGACGCCGCGCCCGGGCGCCACCAGGACCCCGAAGGCCCGCTATCAGCGCCTGCCGCGCGACGAGCGGCGCGACCAGATCCTCGACGTCGCGCGCCGCATGTTCACCGAACTGCCGTACGCGGAGGTCGCCACGGCGGCGATCGCCCGGGAGGCCGGCGTCCAGCGCGGGCTCATCCACTACTACTTCGGCACCAAGCGCGAGCTGTTCCTCAAGGTCGTCCAGGGCCTGACCGCCACCGCGGCGGTGCAGGCGCCGCCGCCGGACGAGCGGATGACGCTGCCCGAGACCGTCGAACTGTGCGTGAACCTGTTCCTGGACACCGCCGAGCGGAACGCCACCACCTGGTTCGCGGCGCTGGACGCGGAGGGCTTCGGGCAGGACCCGGAGCTGCTGGACATCGTCAACCGGTTCCGCGACCGGACGGTCGAGCACATGCTCGCCGTCCTGCGGGTGCCCGCGCCGACCGGCACGCTGCGGGCCGTCCTGCGCGTCTACTCCGGGCTCGCGGACGCGGCGACGCGGCAGTGGCTCCAGGAGCGGACCCTCGACCGCGCGCAGGTGCAGACGCTGCTGACCAGGTCGCTGCTGTCGATGGTCACCGACATCGCCCCCGCGCTGGAGGCCCGGGACGCGGAGCCCGGGCCGGCGAGCGGGGAGCGCCTAGAGGCCGGGAACCGGCTGCTGCACTCCGCCGCGCACCGGGACGGCGAACCAGACGGCCTTGCCGCGGACGCCCGGGCCGAGCCGTGACAGCGTCCGCAGCATGCCCCAGCGCCCGCACGACAGCTCCCGGACGATGCTGAGCCCGCGCCCGCAGTCCCCCGACGTCCACGAGTAGCCGGGCAGCGCCGCCTCGGCGTAGGCGTCGAAGACCGCGCACCGCACCTCGCCGCCGGCCAGAGCCCCGGGCCGGTCGGACGGGCCGCCGGACGGGCCGCCGGGGTCGCCGGACGGGCGGGGCTCCGGGCCGGCGGCCGGGTCGCCGAGGTAGAGCCACAGCTCGTGCGGGCCGTGGTCGCCGGCGTGCTGGTGGGCGTTGGTGGCCAGCTCGCTCACCATGAGCTGGGCGTCGCCGATCACCTCGTCCCGCACGCCGAGCGAGGCGAGCGCGTCGCGCAGCACGCGGCGGGCGTGGCTCGCGCAGCCGGGGCCGCCGGGCAGCGCCCACACCCAGCCCGGCCTGGCGCCGGCCGGTCCGCGCGCGGCGCCCGCGGCCATCGCGTCGGCCATGGTGTCGGCGGCGAGGTCGGCCACCGGGTCGGAGGGGGCGCCCGGCGGCGCCGCCAGGCCGGGAGCGGCCGGGGCGGCGGCCGTCCGGTCGTGCCCGGCGCGCGGCCCGGCGGTGTGCCGCGTCGCGCGCGGGCTCGCGTCGGTGGTCTCGGGCGGGGTCTTCACGAGTGCCTCCCGCGGGCCGCCTGCCCGGGCGCGCGGTCCGGTCGCCGTCACGTTCGGTCCCCGAGCAGTCACGCATTCAAGCGTCTCGTGAGATTCTCACGTACGCAAGCGGCTTCATGGAATTGCCCTGCCCTTCGTGCCGGGTTCGCCAATCGCGTTGTGGCGCGGCCCGAGAGCGGCGAGACTTCGCTCCCATGACCTACCGCCCCACCGTTCGTGGCCGCCGTCTGGCGCGGGAGCTCCGCAAGCTGCGCGAGGAGCAGGGACTCACCCTGCAGGAGGTGGCGGACCGCCTCGACTGGTCCCGGGCCACCGTCTCCCGGCTGGAGACCAGCCAGACCCGGCCGCGCCCCGGCGACATCGCCGACATCCTCGACCTGTACGGCGTTCCGAGCCCCGACCGCGACGCGCTGATCACGCTGGCCAGGCAGGCCGGGCAGCGCGGCTGGTGGACCGCCTACCAGGACGTCTTCGCGGGCAGCTACGTCGCGCTGGAGGACGAGGCGTCGCACATCCGCACCTGGGACCCGCAGCTCATCCACGGGCTGCTGCAGACCGAGGACTACTCCCGCGCCGTGATCACCGCGGGCCGGCTGCTGCCCGCGCAGGAGGACATCGAGCGCCGCATCGCGGCCCGCAAGATCCGACAGGCGCTGCTCGACCGCGACACCGCTCCCCACCTGCAGGTCATCTTCGACGAGGCCGTGCTGCACCGGCACATCGGCGGCCCGGAGGTGATGCGCGCCCAGCTGGAGCATCTGGTCGAGGCGATGAACCGCCCAACGGTGACCGTTCAGGTACTCCCGTACACACAGGGGGGACATGCGGGCCTTGACGGACGTTTCACCATTTTGTCGTATCCGGACCCCGCAGACCCCGATATCGCCTACGTAGAGGGGACCATGGGTGACGTTTACCTTGAGAGCAGCGAGGCAATAGCAAAACATAGAGACCGCTTCGATCTGATCGAAGAGGCCGCACTGTCCCCCGAGGAATCCGCGCACCTCATAGCCGAGGCAGCAAGGAGCAGCCCGTGACCAACCTGCAGCGCGAACTCAACGGAGCCAGCTGGCGCAAGTCGTCCCACAGCGGGAGCGGCGACCAGTGCGTCGAGGTGGCCCCCCTCTCCAGCGATCTGCGCGCTGTTCGCGATTCGAAGGACCCCGGCGGACCGGCCCTCGTGCTGACGCCGGACGCATGGCAGACCCTCCTCGACTCCATCCGGGAGGCCTGAGCACGACTCCGGAGGGGGGGGGGGGCCGCGCCCCCCCCCCCCCCCCCCCCCCCCCCCCCCCCCCCCCCCCCGGCGCCCCCCCCCCCCCCCCCCCCCCCCCCCCCCCCCCCCCCCCCCCCCCCCCCCCC